>NZ_QUEH01000012.1:0-10837 GCF_003477935.1 Clostridium sp. AF32-12BH
CGCTTTTGTACCACATCCATTTCATAATAGAGGGGCGTTCCCTGCATTTCCTGTATCATCCGGCAAAGGGCGTTGATTTCCCAGAGCCTTGTGTTGCCCTCCAATGGAAACGGCAGCTCATAGTCTTCAATTTCGATTTCTTCCTCACTCTGAACTCCAAGACGTTCCCTGATTTCTTCAAAATCCACAGGACAGGAAAACCATGCCCCAGGATATTCCTCAAAATCTTCATGGTAAAACCTTGTGGTGTTCAGGATGTAGATTCTCATTTCCTCAATCAGTATCACGTCCTTTCTCTGTCAGGTTTTTGGGGAGTTACGCTCCCCAAGCCCCTAGTGGACTTCCGCCATGAAGCAATCAGAGCTTGCTACATAACGGAAGTGTAACAAGGGTTTCCTATGCACCGATAATCTTATTGAACAGTTCCAGTAAGATGTCCTTTACACCGTCCGCATTGAAGACCAGACCGACCGCTACAAGGGACACCACCAGAAAACCGATAAGTTTGGAAAATTCCCTCTTAAATCCGAGGTACAGTCCAATCACCACGATTGCCAGCAGCACAAGGGACTGGGCGTTGGATAAAAACCAGTTGTAAAGATTCTGTCCGAAATTCATAAAAGCTCCTTTCTTTCCTGTAAGATTCCTTAGGTTTCAAGATTGCCGCCGTTAAAGCACCACCTCCTTTGCAGCGGCGGCTTGCTGCTTCAGGATTTTTTCGTGCTTCTTCGTCAGCCTTGCATGGGTGATGATGTCATGGACAATCTGGGTGTGGTTCAGCTTATCCAGACGGAGAGCCAGCTTTAACGTGGGGGCTACCTGATGGGAGAGCCAGTGCAGGGTGCGTTCAAAGGAATAGGGTTCCGGTTTGGTTGTCAGTTTCAGACTTCCCCTGTGTTCCCCTATAAACCACGCCCATTCCTCATTGATACGCCAGTCAGAACGGGGCTTTGTATTGTCCCTGTCCACGAACCGGACATAGCGGTTGATAATTTGAAAGGCTGTCCGTTCTGGATTGTCATGTTCTAACAGGTCACGGATGGCGTAAAAGGCACGCTCATTTTTCAGCCGGATTTCAAAGCGGTTCTTTACCTCTGCGTCTTCAATGGGAATATCGTGCTTTTTGTACTGCTCATAGTCCTTTTCGTAAATGCAGAAGTACACCTCACTTTGGAGGGAGCCGATATACAGGGTGTTCCCCATACATTCTTTTTCCTCACGCCGTACCAGTTCACCGCTGCGGTAGCTTTTGAAGCTGCGGAAGACCGAGATACATTCCTCATTCCGGCACTTCTCTGTCAGATGGGGAATGTTCAGGATTCCCGTTTTGTCATTGATGGCGAGGTCAAGCCGCTTCATCACGCCGTCCTCCATGAGAACATCCATAAAAAATTCATACCAGCTCCGTTCCTGTGCCAGAAGATAGCTTTCAAACTGGCGGCAGCCACGTCCTTTCAGCTCCAGCAGCACCCCTTTTTCCAGTTCCGGCGATACCAGAACGAAAATATCACCCAGATAGTAATGTTCTGTGTAAGAATAGAAGCTGTAGTCTTCATGGATAAAGTAGGGGAGTTTTAGCCGTAGCACGTCTTCCACGATATGCTTCACATCCGTAGTGGGAAAGCGAATCCTCACATAGTCAAAGAGCATTTCAAGGGGATTGTCTGGATTGAAGCGTTCCAGAGCTTCCGTGATGGTTTCCTGTAATGCTTCGGATGGGTGAGCCTTGCCCGTTTCAATATCACTCAGGTACGGACGGGTAATTCCGGCAGCTAGGGCAAGTTTCTGTTGTGAGATACCGTAAACTTCCCGTTTCTCTTTGATGTCCCGTACCCATGTTTCTTCATTCAGTGAAAATCCCTCCTGTCTAAAAAAGCGTATGTCAACTTTCAGAGCCTTGTTGACATACGCCGGATATGGGAAAAATCCCTTGTGTATCGTGGGATTCTGCCCTGTTGTTTGATTGTTGCCTGTCGATTTGTACCCCTCTGTTAGATACGAGGGGTTCCTGCTGGCGTGCCTTACGGCACACCAGCCACAGCAGGTCAGTCCGCTTCTGCGGCTTTCGCTTCGCACGCCGCCTGCACTTCCTGCCTGCTGTCTGTCAGTTTTTTTATTTCTTTGAGGAAATCGTGTCCTTTTGGTACTAGGGGCGTGTAAAATTCCGAGATAACGCTGGTTCCCACATCCACATAGCCACGCCCTTTTATCTGTTTTAGGAAGAAGTCCTTTGTAGTTTCCCCGAACATCATCCCATAGCCCATTTCCGACATCCTCCCCAGAGCCACACGGAAATTGAACTGGTCACGGATTCCGTCCCCCAGATACTTTGCGTCTGGACGCTGGCAGGCGAGAATCAGGAAGAAACCAGCCTGCCGCCCAAGCATAACGATTTGTTTTAATTTGTTGAGGACGGCGGCGTTTTCCTTTGTGCCGAGCATTTCCATAAATGCCACATATTCATCAAAGATAAGGAAATGTGCCGAAAGTCCCAAGTAAGCGTAGTTTTCCCCTGTCCGGTAATTCTCCATGAGCTTCATGTCTTCGCTGCGTTTCATCATTTCTTCATAGAAACGGTCAATGCAGGCGAGCATATCTTCCTTTTTGTAGTACACATCCGGCATAACCGCCTGTAAATCCGCAAGGTCAGCGTTCTTTGGGTCTAACACGAACAGGACAGCGTTGGTGCGGAGCAGGGCTTCAATAAGGGTCAGGATGAAGTAGGTCTTTCCGCCGCCGGTTCCTCCGGCAATGAGCATATGGGGGAGCTTGTCATACTCCCACCAGACATTTTGCATAAGCCGGAGCCTGCCGTCCTTTGCCTGTACATCCTCAATGGAGATACGGTTGGCAATAGTATCATAGAGCAGGGTGTACTCCACATAGGAATCCTTTAATTCCTTATCCGTCAGCTCACAGTACAAGCCGCTTTCCAGCTTTCTCTCCAAGTTTAAGAGCTGTTCCTGATATTTCCCCAAGGTGATTTCTACACGGATATGGAGCAAGCCCTGTTTCATCCGGTAGTAGATTTTGGGAAAGTAAGTAATGGTTTCTTTGGAACGGCTGGAAGACAAGTCCTTGAAAAAAGCGTCTTCTTTTCTCTGCTCTGATTCATACCACTTGTTTTCCAATACCATCCTTGCCAGCTTTTGACGGTGGATGAGCTGCTTTACTTCATCCCTGCGGTATCGCCAGAACAGAAGAACGGCTGTAAGGCACACCATTCCTGCCACGCCCATGCTGAATAGCAGATAAGGGAGATTTACATCCTGTGTTATCTGGGAGAGGGACACTTCCTGCCAGTTGGTTCCGGCAATTTGCCGGATATGAAACAGCAGGACAACCAGCAGGAAGACAGGGAACAGGGCGGCAAGGGCAGTATGGGACACAAGGTCTTTATCCGTGGGACGGATACGTTTTCCACGGGGGAAAAATGGTTTCATACTGAAATCCTCCTTTTCATAAATTAAATTTTTAATCTTGACAAAAAGAATGAATAAGTGTTATACAATAAATATAACTAGATGATACCGGCATGAAAGTAGATTCATGTTGCTAACCTCAAACAGCTAAGGAGGATTGTTATGAAAAAAATTAAACATTCTACTACTTTTTCTTTTCATCGAGAGAAAACAGATACAAAAACAGAGTTATTGTTATCTCTAACAACGTCATCAACGTCTAAATCGACTTTTGATTCATCGAACATGTCAGCAATACCCAAAATCGGTAAGCAACTAATATCTTTTATTCTTACTAACTATAATAAGATTTTACCGTTCTGTTCCACTATACAAGATAGTTTGCTTATTGATTTAGTTATATTTTTATTGATTGAAAACTTTTTATAATAACTTATGAAAGGTGTAGCCGAACTACTCGCTGTATGAGTAATTCGGCTACTAAAGGTTTTGGATGCTATGCAAAAAATCTTGACCTATGTTATTTATATTCAGTAACCATGTCTATTCCTATTTTCTAACTACTTCATCTTTTTTCGGCTGCTGCGGATTCATGGCAGCCCCTTTTTTCAGGACAATATCCTCCGCCTTGATGTACCAGTCCACCTCTGCTCCCTGAAAGGTAGCCGTTGCTACGGTATCCGCCACAGGATTGATAATTTCTACCTCTGCGTTGTAATCGAACTCCTTTAACGGCACGCTGGCAGGGATGGAAACCTGAATCATACGCCCCTGCCCTCTGGATTTTAAGTCATAGGTACGTTCTTTGATTTCTTCTGATACCGAGCCGTCTTCATTCTGGAGGTGAACCTCACGGCGGAGGGCAGAAAACTTCAATGCTCCGAATGTTGCTTCCTTGTCAATCACGATTCCGTTTGCTAATCTCATAGTCTGATGTCCTCCTTTTCCTTACGCTTTTACCATATCGTCAGCGTGTAAAATGTAGTTGGTAAAGCCCCTTGTGCCGATTTTATAGCCCTCTGCGGTGATACGAGGATTGACGAGCTTCACACGTTCCTCAAAGTCAAAATCTTTCTCTCCTGCTTCAGCAGGGAGGATAACCACAATATCATCTGCCCTCTGTACGTCTGAATAAAGATTGAAGCTGCGAGAGAGTACCGCCATGCGTCCGTTGATTCTTCTCTGTTCTGTTTTGTCTTCTCCGGCAAACTCCAAGTTGCCAAATGTTTTTTCCATGTTGGGGATAACGAATTTTAATTCCATATAGATGTATCTGTCCTTTCTGAATGTTGTGTTTGTTGGTTTTGGGTTCTGGTCTGGAAGCGGAGGGGAACGCTCCAGCGGTGGTGAGTTCTTCGTAGTATCACATCCTTTCTGGGGCTATTGAAGAAATTACAGGGGTGTGATATTATCTAAGTGTTAAAAATTAAATGGTCATGGTTAGGATTGTTAGCTTGTATTTTCTCATGCAGCTCTGTCATGTACTCCCAACAACTTAAAAGTAGATTTCAGTGGAGATTTATAATATCAGGAGGTACGGTTATGACAATAATAACGACTGTAAAAAGCATTATGGTGGGCAACGGAATTTCTGGGAATTTTTGCTAAAGTGTGCAGGGGCAGTGGGAAAAATTACGGCTGGCATGACATGAAGAATCCGGGAGGGTCAAATCTCCAATTCCCATCGGGGCTGTTTTCAGCCCCATTTAATTTTGAAACAAAAAATAGACGCTCATTCTTGAACGTCTATTTTGGGATGATATTGAGGTTTGCTGGTCTATCTTATAAAATCTGAATGTACTTCGATTGCATTTTTATTGCATTTTTTATTTTTTTTCATATAAATTTTAGTGGTTGATAGTTCCTGAAAATGCCTTAAAATCAATGATTTTCACTTATATAGCATACTGTCTGTCTGGAGTTTGAATAACGGACAGAACGCCGGAGATGCTGATAAAATGGGCATTTCCGGCGTTGTTTTATGTCGGTTGGCTCTAAAATGACTCTAATTATTCTTGACAATAGAAAGTATGTGGAGCGTGTTTTCTATTGTATAGATGTTTGTCTCTGCCGTAGGCAATGACAACTATATTTACGGGACGTTCAACGTCCAGGATTTCACGTGGAATCGGCATTTCAGGCCCTCCTTTTATATAGTCTTATAATATCATATATAGTCTCATCGGTTGGGAAAGTTGTAATAGATGGACAAGAGATGAAATAGTAATTTCCTGAAGGTAAGCTTTGGGTTAGATTTTTCAAAGAAAAATGATAGGATAACAATACATAGTTTTAACCATGATATTCTGAAAAATTTATAGGAATGCGCTATTATCAAATTGACACAGGAATGTGGTAGAGTATAATTACAATTGAATACACTGAAAAAATGGAGGAATTACATGAAAGCACATAAATATTGGTCAGTTGGAGCATTAATTACAATGTTTGGGACTTATTACACTGGATATAAAAAGCTAAAATCAAGTCATAAATACTTTGCTTTAAGTTCTATGTTATGTATGGTAATGGCGATATATACAGGTCATAAAATGATTACTGGGAATAGAAAAGAAAAGGCAAAAAAAGAGAAAGTTACAGATAGGGAGGAATAAATAATGTTGGAAGTAGGAATTAAGGCACCTGATTTTGAGTTGCCAGATCAAAATGGGAAAATACACAGATTATCGGATTATACAGGAAAAAAAGTGATTTTGTATTTTTATCCAAGGGATAATACACCAGGATGTACGAAGCAGGCATGTGGTTTTTCCGAGAGATACCCTCAGTTTACCGAAAAAGGTGCAGTTATTCTTGGAGTCAGTAAGGATTCTGTAGCGTCTCACAAGAGATTTGAGGAAAAATATGGATTGGCATTTACACTTTTAGCAGATCCAGAGCGAAAAGTTATTGAAGCTTATGATGTATGGAAAGAAAAGAAAAATTATGGCAAAGTATCTATGGGAGTAGTAAGAACCACATATCTTATTGATGAACAGGGGGTTATTATAAAGGCAAATGATAAAGTCAAGGCTGCAGATGATCCTGAAAATATGCTTAAGGAATTAGATTAATGAAGATAATATTATCCCCTGCTAAAAAGATGATTACAGATACTGACAGTATTGAACCGGATGCATTGCCTGAATTTATTGAAAAGACGACAGAGATACAAAGTTGGTTGAAAAGTAAGTCAAAAGAGGAACTGAAAGGCATTTGGAAATGTAATGACAAGATTGCAGAACAAAATTTCAATAGATTGGGAAATATGAATCTTTATCAGATGCTCAGTCCGGCTGTTTTATCATATGAAGGAATTGCTTTTCAATATATGGCACCATCTGTGTTTGAAGATATGCAGCTTGAGTATGTGCAAAATCATTTGAGAATATTGTCTGCATTTTATGGTGCTCTGAAACCAATGGATGGTGTGACACCTTATCGTTTGGAAATGCAGGCAAAGATCAGGATTGGAGATGCCAAAAATCTGTATGAGTACTGGGGTGACTTGTTATACCGCTCAGTACTAGATGACAGCAGGATTATCATTAATCTTGCATCAAAAGAATACTCAAAATGTATAGAAAAGTATTTGACACCACAGGACAGATATATTTCGGTTACATTTTGTGAAGCTTCTGGAGATAAAATGGTAACAAAAGGTACATATGCCAAGATGGCTCGTGGTGAAATGGTCAGATTTATGGCAGAAAATAATATTGAGAATCCGCTGGATATTAAGAAATTCGACAGACTTGGTTATTCATTCCGTTCTGATTTATCATCAGAAACGGAATATGTTTTTGAACGAAAAATAAAACAATGATTTAGATAAAAGATGCTCAGCATGGGCATCTTTTAATAATAATAAGAATTATTACTATGTTATTGACAATATAATAATGATGATATATAATCCTTATTAAGAACAAATCCTAATAAGGAGGACGGATGACGAGTAGGAGAAATACCATTCAAAAAGATCTTGTAAGAAATGCCGTATACGAAATGAGAAGACATGTTACAGCAAATGAAGTGTATGAATTTATAAAAGCAGCATATCCTACGATCGGAAAAGGAACTGTATATAGAAATCTTGATATATTGGTAGATGAGGGTTCGTTAAGGAAGGTTGAAGTTCCGGATGGACCGAATAGGTTCGATTTTTCATTGAAAAATCATTACCATGTCAGGTGTGCAAAATGCGGTGAAGTTTCAGATGTGGATATGGATGAAATACCGGATTTGCTGGAAAGAATTCATAACACTCATGGAATCGAATTTTTGGATTATGATATTTCATTTAAAGGTATTTGCCTAAAATGCAGGGAGGAAAAAAATGGATAGGAAAGCAATGTATAAGTTGAGTTATGGATTGTTTGTACTGACTGCCAGGGAAGATGAAAAAGACAATGGATGTATTATTAATACAGCCATTCAGGCAGCTTCAGAACCGAACCAGTTAAGTATCTGCGTCAACAAAGCAAATTACACGCATGACATGATTCAGAGAACTGGAAAATTCACAGTATCAGTCTTAAGTCAGAAGGCACAGTTTGAATTGTTCAAATATTTTGGCTTCCAATCAGGAAGGGATACCAATAAATTTGAAGCATTTGAAAAGTGTGCTAGGGGTACAAATGGTATTTATTATATTACAGAAGGTACAAATGCATACATTTCTGTAACAGTTAATAAAACGGAGGACTTAGGATCACATACAATGTTTATCGGTGAGATAACAGATATGGAAGTTTTAAGTAATGTTCCTTCTGTCACGTATGATTATTACCAGAATAATATTAAACCTAAGCCACAGGCAGTCGGAAAAACCGAGGATGGGCAGACAATATGGCGTTGCAGAATTTGTGGATATGAATATGTAGGAGAAGAATTACCGGATGATTTTATATGTCCTTTATGTAAGCACCCAGCATCAGATTTTGAAAAAATAGTAAAGAAAACGGAGAAAAAAGAAATGGTAGCAAACAAATACGTAGGAACACAGACTGAGAAAAATTTACAGGAGGCATTTGCAGGGGAATCGCAGGCAAGAAATAAGTATACCTATTTTGCTTCTGTAGCGAAAAAGGAAGGCTACGAGCAGATGTCAGCATTGTTTTTAAAAACCGCAGATAATGAGAAAGAACATGCAAAGATGTGGTTCAAGGAATTAGCAGGAATTGGTGATACAAAGGAAAACCTAGCGGCAGCGGCAGAAGGCGAAAATTATGAGTGGACAGATATGTATGAAGGCTTTGCTAAAACAGCTGAGGAAGAAGGATTCCCTGAGCTTGCAGCAAAATTCAGGGCAGTAGGTGAGATTGAGAAGCACCATGAGGAAAGATATCGTGCACTTCTTAAGAATATTGAAACTGCTAAAGTTTTTGAAAAGAGTGAAGTTAAAGTATGGGAATGCCGTAACTGCGGACATATTGTGGTAGGAACTAAGGCGCCTGAAATATGTCCGGTATGTAATCATCCACAGAGCTATTTTGAAGTACATGAAGAGAATTATTAAGGGGGTGAGATTATTACGAAGAAGAAAGTGATTAATTCAAAAAAAGCAGTAATGATAGGCTGCGGCTTTGTTGGTTCTGCATCGGCATTTGCCCTGATGCAGAGTGGCTTATTTACAGAGCTTGTCCTTATCGATGCAGACAAGAACAAGGCAGAGGGAGAAGCAATGGATATCAGTCATGGTATTCCGTTTGCCAGTCCGATGAAGATATATGCTGGAGATTATGATGATGTAGCTGATGCTGCAATTGTTGTCATATCTGCCGGAGCGGGGCAAAAACCGGGAGAGACAAGGCTTGATCTAGTAAATAAAAATGTAGCAATATTTAAGTCAATCATTCCTGAAATAGCAAAGAGAAATTTTGCAGGTATCATGCTTGTAGTAGCGAATCCGGTAGATATTTTGACACAGGTAGCCATAAAGTTATCAGGACTCCCGGAAAACAGGGTTATTGGATCGGGGACAGTGTTAGACAGTGCGCGATTAAGATATAAGCTTGGTGAGCATTTATCTGTGGACAGCAGGAGTGTTCACGCATTTATAGTAGGTGAGCATGGAGACAGTGAAGTTGTAGCATGGTCATCAGCCAATGTATCCGGTGTTCCATTGAGTGAAATGTGTGAAATGCGTGGACATTACAAGCACAAGGAAAACACGGCAGAAATAGCTGCAGCAGTCAAGAACAGTGCTTATGAGATTATAAACAAAAAGCACGCTACATATTATGGAATTGCAATGTCTGTAAAAAGAATCTGCGAAGTGATTATGAGAGATGAAAAATCAATACTCCCGGTATCGCATATGATTCATGGAGTATATGACATTGACGGAGTATCGTTAAGTATGCCGGCTATTGTAGGTGCAGATGGCATTGAGTCTGATATACCTATTAATTTAAGTGGAGAGGAAGCGTTAAAGCTTAAGAAATCCGCAGATTCTTTGAAAAAGATTATAGAGACAATTGAACCTATATTATTCACGGCATAGCCGTGAATAATATAGGTTAAGCTGACTTCTCATAAAAAATCTGAGGTTATGGCATAGGAAAGAGGCCTCTGAATATTTGGTATGCGAGACTAAATTTCCCAGTCCTCACTGGGAAGAATCATGGCGTAGGAAAACCTGCCGTCGCTGATCACACTTGAAAAAATATGTACAGCTTTGGGCGTGACATTATCGCAGTTTTTTCAGGAAGGTAATTCAGAAAATCTGACAGAAAAACAGAAAGAAGTTCTGGGGATATGGAACGATCTGAGTACAAATGAGCAGGAAACAGTAATGTCAATGCTGCGTGGACTTCGGAAGTAGAAGAACAGTTCGAGTATATATATATCGGCTGTTCTTTTTTTGTTTTCAGGCGTTAAAACGGTAATGTTTTTCTTGTGTACAGTAGAGCGCTATAGTATAATAAAACCAGTTTTTTACATAAGTTTAAAAGCTATAATAAGGAAATCGGCAAACCAGATGAAAGTCTGGGACGCAAAGCTACAGGGCCTGTAAAATGGCAGCCAGTTGCATGAAATGAGGTGCACTGTCTGTCTGACAGTGTTTTTTTACGGTGTTATTTCATAGACGTAACAACAATGATTTTATCAGGAAAGAATAAGGAAAATAAAAGTATGAAAAAGGCAAAACGTTGTCTGATAACAGTGGTGTCAGGTGTTCAGGATTATGAAACGCAATGAACCAGATCATCCAAAGATCATCCAAAGGATTATCGGGAGACTATCGGAAGATCATTGGAAGATCGTATCATTGTACTGGATGCAGAAGGAAAGACGGACTGTGAATACAGCACGGACGAGTCTCTGGCTAATGAGATTACGGAGTATCTGCAAAAAGAAATTATCATGGATTTTGCCGGATATGAAGAAAGATCTTATTCAGAACGGTT
>NZ_QUEH01000012.1:10847-134763 GCF_003477935.1 Clostridium sp. AF32-12BH
TCAGGATTATGAAACGCAATGAACCAGATCATCCAAAGATCATCCAAAGGATTATCGGGAGACTATCGGAAGATCATTGGAAGATCGTATCATTGTACTGGATGCAGAAGGAAAGACGGACTGTGAATACAGCACGGACGAGTCTCTGGCTAATGAGATTACGGAGTATCTGCAAAAAGACATTATCATGGATTTTGCCGGATATGAAGAAAGATCTTATTCAGAACGGTTTGCCAGGGAGTTCCTCCAGCGTATGAGCCATGATATACGGACTCCGATCAATGGAATCCGAGGCATGGTCGATATGGCAGACCATTATGCAGATGATATGGAGAAGCAGGCGGAATACAGGACAAAAGTGAGAGAGGCATCTAATCTGTTGCTGGAACTGGTAAATGATGTCCTGGACATGAGTAAGCTTGAGTCTGGCGAAATCGTTCTGGAAGAGATTCCATTCAATCTGAGCAGTATTTACAGGGAAGTACTTGTTGTGATTGAGCAGATGGCTGCAGAACAGAATATCCGGATTGCGTGGGAGAAAAAAGAAATCACACACCGCGATTTTATTGGTAGTCCGGGATATGTGAAACGTGTGATGATGAATATTCTGTCCAATGCGGTGAAATATAACAGAGAAAATGGACACATCTATATCAGCTGCATAGAAATTCCATCCGAACATCCGGGAATGACGACAATGAAATTTGTCTGCCGGGATACAGGAATTGGAATGACTGAGGAGTTCCAGAAACATATTTTTGAACCATTTGCACAGGAATATACAGGAAGCCGAACCAAATTTGCCGGAACAGGTCTGGGAATGGCAATTGCAAAGAATCTGGTCGAGAAAATGGGGGGAACCATTTCCTTCGAAAGTGAAGAAGGCTTAGGAACTACATTTGTGATACTGGTTCCATTCCGGATTGATACAGACAGGAACAGCAAAGTTGAAACTGGAGAAATGGACAAAAGACAAAAAATACTGATTGTAGATGATTCGAAATTTAAAATGACCGTCAGCTGTATAATCTGAAATTGCATACGTTGTAGTCTTCATTAAAGAAAGATGGCTATATAGGAATTGTTGGATATATTGACAGGGCAAATTAAGGAGAACTCGTAATGAAAAAGATAAAATGGAACAGAGTTTTGGCTGTACTTTTGGCAATGGTGACAGCCGTATCACTTCTGTCAGCATGTGGCAGTAAAAGTGCAGAGAAAGAAGATGCAGACACAATCACGGTGTACTTATGGAGCACAAACCTGTATGATAAATATGCACCATACATTCAGGAACAGCTCCCGGATATCAATGTTGAATTTGTCGTAGGTAATAATGATCTGGATTTTTATAAGTTTCTTGATGAAAACGGTGGATTGCCGGATATTATAACCTGCTGTCGCTTTTCCCTGCATGATGCAAGTCCACTGAAAGACAGTCTGATGGATCTTTCCACAACCAATGCGGCAGGTGCTGTCTATGATACTTACCTTAGCAATTTTATGAATGAGGATGGAAGTGTAAACTGGCTTCCGGTGTGTGCAGATGCCCATGGTTTTGTAGTGAATAAGGATCTTTTTGAAAAGTATGATATTCCTCTTCCAACAGATTATGAAAGCTTTGTCTCTGCCTGTCAGGCATTTGAAGAAGTGGGGATCCGTGGCTTTACTGCAGACTGTTATTACGATTATACCTGTATGGAGACATTGCAGGGGCTGTCAGCATCAGAGCTGTCTTCTGTAGAAGGACGCAAGTGGCGCACCACCTACAGTGACCCGGATAATACAAATCGAGAAGGTCTGGATAGTACCGTCTGGCCGCAGGCTTTTGAACGTATGGAACAGTTCATACAGGATACAGGGCTGAGTCAAAATGATCTGAATATGAATTATGATGATATAGTTGAGATGTATCAAAGTGGCAAGCTTGCCATGTACTTTGGCAGCTCAGCTGGTGTGAAAATGTTTCAGGATCAGGGCATAAACACAACATTTCTTCCATTTTTTCAGGAGAACGGTGAAAAGTGGCTGATGACTACACCATATTTCCAGGTGGCTTTAAACCGCAATCTGACACAGGATGAGACACGTCGAAAGAAAGCAATGAAGGTACTGAGCACAATGCTTTCAGAGGATGCGCAGAACCGGGTCATTAGTGATGGACAGGATCTGTTAAGCTACAGCCAGGATGTGGATTTTAAGCTTACGGAATATCTGAAGGATGTGAAATCTGTGATTGAAGAAAATCATATGTATATCCGCATTGCGTCAAATGACTTTTTTTCTGTTTCCAAGGATGTGGTTTCCAAGATGATCTCAGGAGAATACGATGCAGAGCAGGCTTATCAGTCATTTAACACCCAGCTTCTTGAGGAAAAATCCACTTCAGAGAATATCGTGCTGGATTCAAAGAAAACGTATTCCAATCGCTTCCATACCAGTGGAGGCAATGAAGCCTATTCTGTTATGGCAAACACTCTGCGCGGTATTTATGGGACGGATGTGTTGATCGCAACTGGAAACAGTTTTACAGGAAATGTGCTGAAAGCCGGATATACAGAAAAAATGGCGAGAGACATGATCATGCCAAATAGTCTTTCGGCTTACAGCAGCAAGATGAGCGGAGCCGAACTGAAAGAGACAGTCAAAAATTTTGTAGAAGGCTATGAGGGCGGATTTACTCCGTTTAACCGAGGCTCTCTGCCTGTGGTCAGCGGCATTTCCGTGGAAGTCAAAGAAACAGATGATGGTTATATATTGAGCAAAGTTACAAAAGATGGAAAAAAAGTTCAGGACGAGGATACTTTCACGGTAACCTGCCTTGCGATATCTAAACACATGGAAGCTTATCCGGCAGATGAGAATATTGTGTTTGATGGAGAAGATGCCACTGTAAAAGATACCTGGACAGGATATATTTCAGATGGTGATGCCATTCTTGCAGAGCCTGAAGACTACATGACTCTGAGGTGAGAAGAATGGATATTAAGAATCATAATAAAGGCAGAAAGAAACTTGTCATGGGAAAACCATTCCAGATAGCTGTCTTTACAGCTGTTTTACTGGGAATTGTTCTGATGGTTTTTCAATATTTTGGATTTGTATCGAAAACCATTTATGAGGAAAGTGTTTCTCATCTGACGGAAGTTTTTCATCAGTCTGATAACATGCTGAGAGAACTGACAGATAAGAATCTGACTTATCTTCATATGTGGGGTGAGAATCTGCAGAATATCTCCAGTGAAGACGAAATTCGTAATTATATAAAGAAAGCGCAGGAAGATGCCAGATTTTTAGATTTCTTTTTTCTGTCAGCTGACGGGGACTACAAGATGGCGACAGGGGAAACCGGGTACCTTGGATTACAGGAAAACATTGAAGAGGATATCCGGCAGGGAAATGATGTGATAGCGAATGCAGCAGTTCCCGGAAAATCCCAGTTGCTTGTTTTTGCCACTCCCAGGGCGCATGGAATCTATCAGGGATTTGAATATGATGCAATTGCCATTGCGTATGAAAACTCTGATATTGTAGATGTGCTGGACATTTCTGCTTTCAATGGAAATGCCCAGAGCTTTGTTGTTCATCCGGATGGCCGTGTTGTGGTCGATCATTCTTCTGAGTCATGGGGGAATGTGTACAATTTCTTTGGTGTTCTAAGAGAGCATTCCAATATGTCTGAAAAAGAGGTCAATGAGCTTTCGGAGAAGTTTAAAGCGGGACGCACCGATGCGATGCTGGTAAATCTGGATGAAAGAAACTATTATCTGGTCTATGAAAAATCAGATATTCAGGACTGGGTATTTCTGGGACTTGTACAGGCGGATATTGTCAATGCCAGTATGAACAGTTTGCAGCGTAGTACAATGCTTCTTGTGGCTGCGGTTTTGTTCTGTATTGCCGCCTTTTTTATCGGCCTTATTATTCAAAAAAACAGGATAAGCCTTAGAAGAAAGGACACACAGATCCGGTACAGAGACGAACTTTTTCAAAAGCTGTCAATGAATGTGGATGACGTTTTTCTGATGCTGGATGCAAAAACATATCAGGCAGACTATATAAGCCCAAATGCGGAAAAACTGCTTGGTATTACGGTAGAACAGATCCGCAAAGATATTCGTGTTCTGGGAAACCTGCATCCAGAGGAACATGAAAATCCGGAGGAAAATTATCTTGAGGAAATCCAGGTGAATGAACAAAGAGAATGGGATTTTGAATATGTTCATCAGAAAACAGGGGAAAAACGCGGGTTCCATAATATTGCAATGGGCAGTGAGGTAAATGGGAAAAAGAAATACATCCTGGTTATGTCAGACCGTACTGCTGACTGGAAAATGAATCAGGCACTTTCTGAGGCAGTCCATGCGGCGGAGACAGCAAACAGGGCAAAGAGTACTTTCCTTTCCAATATGTCTCACGATATCCGGACGCCAATGAATGCGATCATCGGCTTTACCACACTGGCTGTAAGTAATATTGATAATCAAGAAAAAGTCCGGGATTATCTGGGCAAGATTCTTTCCTCCAGTAAACATCTGCTTTCACTGATCAATGATATCCTGGATATGAGTCGGATTGAGAGTGGAAAGATCCATCTGGAAGAAACGGAGGTCAGTCTGTCGGATGTGCTTCATGATCTGAAGACCATCATCAGCGGGCAGATCCATGCGAAACAGCTGGAGCTTTATATGGATGCAATGGATGTTACCAATGAGGATGTCTATTGTGACAAGACGCGTTTGAATCAGGTGCTGCTGAATCTTCTGTCCAATGCAATCAAGTTTACTCCTGCAGGCGGAACTGTATCTGTCCGGCTGAAACAGTATCCAGGGACGGTAAAAGGCAGTGAACTATACGAGATCCGGGTAAAGGATAACGGAATCGGTATGAGTCAGGAATTTGTACAGAAGATCTTTTCTCCTTTTGAGAGGGAGCGGACTTCCACTGTGAGCAGAACCCAGGGCACAGGACTTGGCATGGCCATCACCAAGAATATTGTGGATATGATGGGTGGCACTATTGAGGTCCGGACAGAGCAGGGGAAAGGTACCGAATTTATCGTCCGTCTGCCATTTCGGACTCAGCCTGAGAATCACCGTATAGAGAAGATTGCAGATCTGGAAGGTCTTAAGGCTCTGGTTGCAGATGACGATTTTAATACCTGTGACAGTGTGACAAAGATGCTTGTGAAGGTTGGAATGCGTTCGGAATGGACACTTTCCGGTAAGGAGGCTGTTCTGCGTGCAAGGCAGTCTATGGAGCTTGGGGATGCATTCCATGCTTATATTATTGATTGGCGTCTGCCGGATATGAATGGTATTGAGGTCACCAGACAGATCCGCAGCCTTGGTGATGATACGCCGATCATTATCATGACTGCTTATGACTGGTCAGAGATCGAAGTGGAAGCCAGGGCTGCAGGGGTGACTGCATTCTGTGCGAAGCCTCTGTTCATGTCAGATATCAGAGATACCCTGATGACTGCTATCGGCCAGAGTCAGGCTGAGCAGGAGAATCCCGTTCTTCCTGAGACAAGCTTAGATTTCAGAGGCAAGAGCATACTGCTTGTGGAAGATAATGAACTGAACAGTGAAATTGCGGTGGAGATCCTTAAGGAATATGGCTTCCTGGTTGATACTGCAGAAAATGGGGCAGAGGCAGTGGAGAAAGTTAAGAATTCAAAGTCATGTAATTATGATCTGGTGCTGATGGATGTGCAGATGCCGGTAATGAACGGATATGAGGCCACGAAGCAGATACGTGCCCTTACTGATCCGGCGCTGGCGGGAATTACCATCCTTGCTATGACTGCCAATGCTTTTGACGAAGACAAAAAGATAGCACTGGAATGTGGTATGAATGGATTTTTATCCAAGCCAATTGTTATAGAGGAATTGATCAGTACGTTACAAAACAATCTGGTAGATTAGTAAAAAAAACTGCTAAGAAGTTCGGTTGACAGCTTTTTAGCAGTTTTTTTTTATTTATTCGGAAAATTTATCACTGTAACGAAGCTGCATATCTTCCCAATCCATGAACAATACATAAAATACTTTTCCGTATTGCTGGCTTTCTACGATTCTTCCATGATCAAGCACGGAAAGATAAGTTCCGTCAGCTTTTCGAAGATGAAAGTGAATATAGTCATTGTCATTGCCTGCGTTAATCTGTTCCCAGATACTTGTTTCAATCTGTTGTTGTTCATCTGGTCGGATCAGATTGCGGAACCTTTTTTGAGTAAGCCTGAATAGTTCGTCCATGCTCTTATAACCAGTCATATGAAGAAATTCGTGGTTTGCATAAAAGAGCTCATCATCTTCTTTGTCTGCTCTGTATATGATAAATGCACCTGGAAGGTGTTCAGAGATATCCTTCAGCGCAAATCCAAGCTGTTTGCGCACTCCTGACTGGAGACCTTTTCTGTAAGCCATACATCCGTTTTTTCCATGCAGTTTTATTTCATAAAGAGCTGCATCTGCACATCGCATAAGCTGTGAATGGCTGGCTGCAAATGTTGGATATTCTGCATATCCGAGAGATATGTAAAATGCAACTTTTTTACCGTGATGTGAAAACGTTTTTGGAAGCTTAGTGAATTGCTGCAGCTGTTTATCTGCTTCATTAAAGGTACAATTTGGTAAAAGAATGCAGAATTCGTCACCACCATTTCTTCCAAGCAATGCATCGGATGGGAAAAAAGCTTTCATACTGTCTGCCAGACTCTTTAATGCTTTGTCTCCGTAACTATGGCCATAGATATCATTGACAAGCTTAAAGTCATCAATATCAAGGAGCGCAGCCACAAAATGTGTTTGTGGATTTTTAGAAATTATTTTTTCTGCTAATTCATCAAATCCATAGCGATTATAAATATTTGTAAGAGAATCTGTACGCGCCAGTATTTTATATTTGTTCTTGTGTTCTTTTGCTACCAGCCATACCCTGGTAAGCACTGACAGAAGAAGGCTTATAGTAAGAAATATTCCACTGATCATTATCAGTAGTGTGTTATTTCTCCATCCGGTTTTAGGAGTTATCTCAAATTTCCAGGTTTCATTTCCTATTATAAAAGCGTAAGAAACCGGATGAACTATTTGACCATTTGACTGATAAACCACTTTATAAGTATCACTCCAGGGAGTGTCTGTTTTTGAAATTTTGTATTCATATCCAAAATTTGAAAGTGCATTGACTGCATCTGAAAAAATATCCGGAACACGCAGGATAACAATGGTAAATCCCCAGAAATACTCTTGTCCGCCTTTATCTTTCAGGTAGACTGGATTGCGGACTGCAATTCCATAACCGCCCTGGTTTAATTTGAAGGGTCCCTGCGTAACAATTGTATGGTTATCTCTTGCATAACAGGAAATCTCTTTACGGTCTTTATCATGGAGCAGATCAATCTTGCCTGCCTCATTTCCTTCAGCAGGATAAATATCTGTTACAACACCATTAGGAGCGAGCTGCATGCTTTCAATAGAATCAGACATAAGATTCCCGGCAATCGTGTCAAACTGATGGATTTCGCCATTTTCACTGATTAAGATCTGTTCCAAAGCATTTGTAATTTCAATTCCATCTGCAATTTCATTCTTTATGTGTTCACCATAGGTGGTTGCGTTTAATTGTGCCAATATGTGTCTCTGATTTTTTTCATGGGCGTCTGTTCTGTATACAATTAAACCAACAAGGCATATGCCCAGTAAAAAAATAATAAGAGGCACAAGTGTTTTTTTCTTCACTTGGTTCACCTCATTTTATTCATTGGAGTTTTTATAATAAAGCATTATATCATAGAAGTTGAAAAACGGAATAAGTTTTAAAAAAAATGACAGTATAATGACAATATGTTTTTGGGCGTTAAAACGGTAATGTTTTTCTTGTGTACAGAAACCAGTTTTTTGCATAAAATGAGGTGCACTGTCTGTCTGACAGTGCTTTTTATGATATTATTTCATAGACGTAATAATAATGGTTTTATCAGGAAAGAATGAGGAAAATAAAAGTATAAAAAATGTAAAACGTTGTTTGATAGCAGTGGTGTCAGGTGTACTTGTTGTTGACAATGTGCTGATGGATTACCAGAAAACGGTGCTGTGTACAACAATTACTCGTGCGGAAAGTTCTCTTACAAACAAAATACAGGGAACCGGACTTAGAATGGCTATTACTAAGAATCTGGTTGAGGCAATGGGAGGTACCATTGATGTGGACAGTGGATTGGGACAGGGAAGGTGTTTTGAGGTTTTCATGGATCTGAAAATTGCAGAGGATAGAACGGTTACTCTGGCGGCACAAGAAGAAACAGATGAGCAGGATGGGAATATCCTTCAAGGAATGAGGTTCCTATGTGCAGAGGATAATGAACTGAATGCGGAGATCCTGATGGACATACAGATGCCTGTTATGAATGGTTATGAGGCAACGAAAGCAATCCGCAGAAGTTCCCATAAACTGGCAAAGACGACTCCGATCATTGCCATGACTGCCAATGCATTCTCAGAAGACATTCAGCATTCCCTTGCGGCTGGCATGAATGCACATGTTTCAAAACCGGTTGAAATGGATACGGTACTGTTTTCCGATACGATACAGAAGAATCTGCAATATGCCAGAGAGAATGCAACGATGGAACAATTGGAACAGGCAGTACAGATGAGCTGCAGCAAAGAAATGATCCACGCTCTGTCGCAAGGCTATCATAGCGTGCTGGAGGTGGGAGGAAGAAACATCAGTCAGGGACAGCGGCAGTTATTGGCCATTGCAAGGGCTTTTGTGGCAGATCCAGGCATTTTAATCCTGGATGAAGCTACATCCAACGTGGATACCCGCACGGAGAAAGCAATCCAGAGTGCCATGCACAAGATTATGGAAAACCGCACGAGTATCGTCATCGCCCACCGGCTGAGCACGATCCGTGATTCGGATTTTATCGTTGTTATGGACCAGGGAAAGATTGTGGAACAGGGTACCCACGAGGAACTTTTGGAGCACCATGGGAAGTATTACAGCCTGTACATGACTCAGTTTGCCGGTTTTGCTACATGAGTAGCCAGGCGATCATTCTTTTTTCCAGTGTTTTGGCTGGTACCGCATATCAGATACATTATAGATGGTAATGAAAGCGAGCGGATCTTCCCGGCTGATGTACTTCATGAGCTTCTGGTATTCACTCTTATCTACAATGGTGATGATCTCGTTGTGCTTTTCCATGTTGTATGCGCCGATCGCTTCGTAGATGGTGGCACCGCTGTGCAGCTCATTGATAATAAACTGCCGAAGCTTTTCTTCCTTTTTTGTAATGATGCACACGCGCCGCTTTACGTTATGATTGAAAATAAAGTGATCCAGGATGATGCCGTTGAAATAGGTGCCGAGAATGCTGAGAACAACCGTTTTCTTGTCGTAGACCAACGCTGCAGACAGCGCTACGCACATGCCGGATAAGGACATGGCCCGGCCGAGGTCCATATGAAGGTATTTGTTCATGATCTTGGCTACAATATCCAGGCCGCCAGAGGATGCGTTCCGGTTAAAAAGAATGCTTAATCCGATACTTACGACAAGAATATAGCAGAGGACATCGAGCTCCTGGCTGTCTGTCAGGGAGCCAATTCCTGGGAATAATGTCTCAAAACAGGCAAGAAAGACGGGGAGCATAATGCTGGTGTAAACAGTTTTGGCGCCGAATTCTTTTCCGCAGGTAAAGAAACCGATGATGAGGAGCAACACGTTTAAGATCATCGTGATCGCGGAAAGTGAGAGCGGGACGAAGTTGGAAAGTACAATGCCAAGGCCGGAAATACTGCTGACAGATGCATGGCTTGGGAGCAGAAAAAAGTAAACAGCCGCTGCGATGATGGCCACGGCCATGGTCAGAACAGCGGTCTCTTTCGCCAGGGATAAAGGATTATGATGTTGATTCATGACAGACCTCCAAAAACAAAAATGATCCAGCTTATTTTATCACGGAGAAACCGGTGCGGCAACCTCCAATTCGGTATTACTTTAGGATAACAAACCATGAGCCTCTACTTCAGGTATAAACTTAAGTGGAGGCTCATGGCTTTTCGTTATTATTTTACTTCAACCAGTTCAATCTTGAAATTCAGCTCTTTTCCAGCCATTTCGTGGTTCGCGTCGAAGGTGATAACAGTTTCTGTTTTTGCGGTTACACAAACTGGGAACTGCTGACCGTTCTGGTTTGCCAGATAGATACGCTGTCCTACCTGCAGTTCCTCAGAACCAGGAAGATCTGCAATCTCAACTTCAAAAATAGCATCCGGGTTTGGCTGTCCATATGCTTCTTCCGGCATCAGATGGATCTCCTTAACTTCTCCAACTTCCATGTCTGCAACAGCAGCGTCAAAGCCTTTGATCATCTGTCCGGCGCCGCAGACAAATTCCAGCGGTTCGCCGCGGTCGTAAGAAGAATCAAATTGGGTTCCATCGTTAAAAGTTCCTTTGTAATGTGTGCGGCAGGTTTTGCCGACATTGCGTCCTGTGATTGTATCCATAGATATTTTCCTCCGTTTAATTCATGCATCTTTCAGTATACTAAAAAAACAGTGAAATGGAAAGAGAAATAATAATTACAATTGGAACAAAACGTGTTATCCTATGTTTAGAGAGGAAGGAGAAAAAACATGGTTCATGCACTTACAGTACAGTCGGTAATTTTAAAAACTACAATTTTTACACCACCCTCCCGCCTGATCAACACCAACGAGTTGACTGCAGCGGTTGGTATGGCGTATCAAAAGGCGGGAGCTGCATTGCCTGATGTATCGGTCGGATATAAGATTTCAGAGTTGATCCATAATATTCCGCAATCCGTGTTTGACGCAGCGGGAGAGAAACTGACGGGGGCGATTCAGAACTATGTTTACCGCGATGAAGATGAAGTCACGGAGGATGCACGGATCACATTGCGGATGGGATACGAAGGAAATACGAAAGGCTAGGTCACGCCTTGTAGTGCTTGAGCCGGTATAATTTCATGGCAATTTCAATCAGGATCCGGTCGAACCACTGGAGGGAATAACCGAGGTTGATCGCGACTCTGGCTTCGGAGTAGCTTTTGGAAATATCGCGGATGTTCTCATAATACTGTCCGATTCCCAGCGTGATCGTGAATGGGCTGACGTGGGAAAGCTGTTTTTGCAGGCGTTTAAAGGTCTGCTCCAACTGATCGGCAAGTGTTTCCCGTTCCCCGGCGGGTACAGAGATGATAAATGCGATCAGGTCGCTCTGACGGAAATATTTGGCCTGTGGGAAGGTCTGGCGCATCTGACGGATGGAGTGACGGAAGATGATCTCAGTTGCTTCTTCCAGCATCCGGTTTGTGTTGGAATCCAGCGGGTCGATAAAGTATTTTTTGATGTTGTTGATAAAATGTATGGACTATTTGACAATCGCGAATGCTCCGGTTTTCTGGGGGCTATGTGGCATTACGGTCGCAATTTCCTTTGCGCAGGCGCTTTTGTTTATGCGTCAGGCATCAAAAACTTCGGCACAGGTTGGACTGGAGGCAGAGCTTCCGGGGAAAGCGTTTAAGATCGGTCTGATCTCGGCTATCGGACCTGCATGCGGCGTTTTCATTGTCATGGTAGGTCTTATGGCTTCCATCGGAGGACCCATGGCATGGCTCCGTCTTTCCATCATCGGTGCGGCAGCAACAGAACTTTCTGCATTTTCCGTATATGAAAATGCTGCCAGAAGGGTGACCCTGGTAGAATTTGTAAAGGATAATCTTTTACTGGTTACAACGGTGTTCGCAGTGCTGAGTCTTTTGATCATACTGGTTATTCTTCGGCTGCTGATGAAAGCAAAGAAGGCACTGGAACAGGCGGAGACTGCCAATGCGGCAAAGACAGAATTTGCAATGGACAATGATAATAATAGAACTGTAATATTTTAAGATTTTAACAGCAGAAAACCCTGCAGCTTTATGCAAAAGCCTGCAGGGTTTTCTGTCTTTTCCGGGACAGAAGTCCGAGAAAAAGTCCGATCACGGCAGGAAGAATCCAGCCGAGATTTAAATTATAAAAGGGAAGAAACTGTGCGGCAAACCCGATTGCTGCCTGCAAATGGAAGTGTGTCTGCATCGGTTCCGGGAGTGCTTTGAAAAAGTCGAACAGGGAGGCACACCAGGTGCATACGGTAACCCAGAAGTAGATCTTTGGGTTATGATCAAAGTGTTTTCCGAACAGCGCCAGCAGGATCAGGGCAATGGCAGGCGGGTAAATAAGCATCAGGACCGGCACAGAATACCGGATGATGGTGGAAAGTCCTGCGTTTGAGATCAGGAAAGAAAATGCGGTAAAGAGTACAGCCCAGGCTTTGTAGGAAAGCCGTCCTGGAAACATTTTTTCGAAGGTTTCCGCGCAGCTGGTCACCAGGCCGATGGAGGTTTTTAAGCAGGCAAAGGTGATGGTGACAGCCAGGATCATAAGCCCGGCCCGGCCAAGGTAGTGGTTGGAAATCTGGGACAGGGCGATGCCGCCGTTTTCGGAGACAGCGAATAAGCCGAGAGACTGGGCACCCATGAGGATGGTCAGCATGTAGATGAAAGCCATCAGGAGTCCTGTCAAAATCCCGGAATGGAGCACTTCACTGGCAATCGCCGTATCATCCTGCACACCCATCTGCCGGATCACCTGAATGACTACGATGCCGAAAGCGAGACCGGCAATGGCATCCATGGTGCCGTAACCTTCGGAAAGTGCATGGAACAGGGCTCCATTCTCATAGGAAGCATCGGGTGCCGTGGAAAAGACCGGTGCGCCCGGATGCAGCAGGGCAGATACAATGAGAATCGCCAGGAAAAACAAAAACAGCGGGTTGATGATCTTGCCGATCCAGAGCGTGATGTTGCCGGGGCGGAGGGAAAAAAACAGTACCAGTGCAAAGAACACTGCAGAAAAGAGAAACAGTGCCATGCGTGGGGATACTGCAGTGCCGAGCATGGGAGCAATGCCGGTCGTAAACGATGTGGTGGCACAGCGTGGAATGGCAAAGCATGGACCAATGGTTAAGTAGAGCAGGCAGGTGAAAAAGCAGCCGTACCGTTTTCCAACCCTGGAAGCCAGCGCCTGCAGGCCGTCTGAATGGGTGTTGCCGATGGCTGCAACACCAAGGATCGGAATGCCCACGGCAGTCAGGATAAAACCAGTCATGGCCGGAAGCAGGTTGCGTCCGGCTAACTGACCTAAATGAACCGGAAAGATCAGATTCCCGGCACCGAAAAACATGCCAAACAGGGTGGTGGCTACCAACAGCCTCTGTTTGAAAGAAAGATGCATTTGTTTCATAATGGTTGAACACCTCAAATCTTTAAATTATTTATAATCGTTTTGTAATGTGAAGCATCAGCAAAATCGGTTGCTGACTTCGCAATGTGTGAGCAGTAGATTGATATTTATTGTACTGTCCATCTTGCGGTTTGGGAAATCCATGTTTATAATAGAAATATGACAAATTGTAATACCCTGTAAAGGAAAGGAATTGTGTAATGGATGCGAAGAAACTGGAAATCTTAATGACAGCAGTAGACTTAGGCAGCTTTTCCAGGGCATCGGAGGTGGTCGGATACACCCAGTCGGGGCTTACCCATCTGGTGAACAGCCTGGAGCGTGAAATCGGTTTTCCGCTCATCATCCGGAGCCACAATGGAATCGCCCTGACAGAGGAAGGGCGGGAACTGATGCCTGCGATTCGCCAGTTTTTGCAGGCAAATGCAAATCTGGAAAACCAGATCCAGAGCATCACAGAGAAGCAGACAGAAACGATCCGCATCGCGGCTTACGCCAGCATTGCCATGTTCTGGATGCCGGAAATCCTGTACCGCTTCCGCCGGATCTGCCCGAATGTCGATGTTGATCTGCGCATGGTGGATCATGCGCTGGAGCCATTTGAACTTTTACAGGATCACAAAACAGATGTGATCTTTGCCAGCAGGCAAAACTATGGGAACTGTGAGTGGACGCCCCTTTATCATGAATTACTTTACGCGATTCTGCCGAAGAATTATCCGCTTCATGGACGTACAGAATTCCCACTGAAGGAGTTTGAGGGAAAAGAATTCCTGATGCCGTATGGGCGGTTTGATATTGATGTGCATGCGGCTTTTCGCGCAGTCGGGGTGAAGGCAAAGGAACAGACCGTGTATGTTGATGATGAGACACTGATCCGTATGGTGGGAAAGGGTCTTGGCATTTCCATGATGTCAGAACTGATGATCCGCGGCAATACCGATGATGTCTGCTGTGTCCCGGTCATGCCAAAGAGTATCCGCGAGCTTGGCATGGGAACGGAGAAGGGTGTGGAACTGCCGGAGAGTATGCGAAAATTGAAGGCGTGTGTGGTAGAATATACATCACAGTTAAAAGGCAGAGATTTCTGAAACTGAAAATCCGGAAGCAAGCAGTGCTGCTGGCCGTTTTTGCCGTTACGATCCACGCAGGCATGCACGGTATCAGAAAAAGACCTTGACTTTTGTGCACAGAATGGCTAAAATATTTCATAGATTATGGATGTCCGTTTCGGACAGACATACCTGCAATCACAAATAAAACTAAGAAAAGCGAAGATCGTGTATTTAAGATCCTGTTTCCGGTCAGAGAGAAGAGGTCATCGGCTGTGAGCCTTTTTCCGTTCAGACAGGTATCCGAGTTTCCCACGGGAGCTGCATTGCTGAATGGCGAGGTGCTGTAAACGCTGGCTGAGTAGGCATTGCCGTCTGGTGTACGTTACATACCGGAAAGTGTCTGCGGCAGTTTGTGTCTGTCTGCAGGAAGCTGGGTGGTACCGCGGTAAGAATTATCGTCCCTTTGCGCATTTGCGTAAGGGGATTTTTTTATGCCTGAAATCCACGGAAACCTGCAAATTGCAGATTTGCATAGATGTGAGCGAACGGTATGAAATGTTTCCCCCAGGCAGGTGCGCAGGATTGCAAACATAAGTAGTAACTGCGCAGACCTATTGAACAGTTACCATAAGTATCACAATTATGGATAAAGGAGAAGAATCATGCAGGATTTAAAAGAGCTGAATGAAGTGATCGCTGCGATCAAAGAAGAGATCCGTCAGGGCGCAGATGCTCTGACCACTTCCAGAAGTGTCTATGAGTTCAAGAAGACCTTCCTGGACAATAAGCAGGGCCGGATTGGTCTTTTGATGAAAGAAATGCGCAATGTGGCAAACGAGCAGAAAGCGGAGTTTGGTAAGACTATCAACGGCGCAAAAGAGTGGGCAAACCAGTTCTTCGATGAGCTGGATCAGAATTTAAAAGAGAAAGAGCAGCAGCAGCGCTACGAATCCGAGAAGATCGATATTTCCATGCCGCCGGTTAAGATCCGTTACGGCAATCTTCACCCGGTAACCACCGTGCGCAACCAGCTGACCGACATTTTCGCATCCATGGGCTTTGAGGTGTATGAAGGAACCGAGATCGAGACCGATTACTACAACTTCACCGCGCTGAACACCCCGCAGGATCATCCGGCACGCGATATGCAGGATACCTTCTATCTGTCTCCGGAGTTCTTGCTTCGTACCCAGACTTCTGCCGGACAGGTTCATGTCATGGAAGCAAAGAAGCCGCCGATCAAGGTTGTTTCCCCGGGTAAGGTATTCCGTTCCGATGACGATGCAACCCACTCCCCGATGTTCAGCCAGATGGAGGGCCTGGTTGTCGATGAGGGCATTACCCTTTGCGACTTAAAGGGCATGCTGGACATGTTCGTACAGAGAATCTTCGGTGAGAGCACCAGAACCAGACTTCGCCCGTCCTACTTCCCGTTCACGGAGCCGTCTGTTGAGGTTGATGTCAGCTGCTTCCAGTGCGGCGGCAAGGGCTGCAGACTGTGCAAGGGCACCGGCTGGATCGAGGTCCTGGGTGCAGGCGTCGTAAACAAGAAGGTGCTGGAGAACTGCGGCATCGATTCCGAGAAATACAGCGGCTTTGCGTTCGGCCTTGGCCTGGAGCGTATTGCTATGCTGAAATACGGCATCAACAACATCAAGATGCTTTTTGAGTCTGATCTGCGTGTGCTGGATCAGATCGATGACTGATCAGGACAGGAGGATTAGAAATGCTTGTACCATTAAGCTGGTTAAATGACTATGTAGATATCAATGTTTCCGCAGATGAACTGGAGACCAAACTCTTTGACTGTGGATTTGAAGTAGAAGAAAAATGGCAGGTGGGTAAAGACATCAGCGGAATCGTGGTTGGTTACGTGGAGTCCTGCGAGCCGATCCCGGAGACCCATCTTCACGTGTGCCAGGTCAACGTAGGCGGTCCGGAGCTCTTACAGATCTGCTGCGGCGCGGACAATGTCAAGGCAGGTGGCAAGTACCCGGTTGCTATGGTTGGAGCACAGGTTTATGCAACTGCAAAAGACCACGTTACCATTGAAGGTGTGGCTACCATTAAAAAAGGAAAATTAAGAGGCTATGAGTCCCACGGTATGCTTTGCTCCGGAACCGAGCTTGGCTTAAACGAAGACCTGTATCCGGGTGCCGGCTACAACGGACTTCTGGTTTTGCCGGAGGATGCTGAGATTGGCGCTGATGTAAAGGAACTGACCGGATTAAACGACTGGATCTTCGATGTTTCCATTACGGCAAACCGTCCGGACTGCCAGAGCATCTTCGGTCTGGCAAGAGAGGTGGCAGCAGCACTGGGCCAGCCACTGAAGACTCCGGCTCTGGACTATACCGAGACTGAGGTAGAAAAAGAGGGCTTTGAGGTCACCGTAGACGCACAGGATCTCTGCCCGCGCTACATTGCCCACTATGTATATGATGTCAAGCTGGGACAGTCCCCGGCATGGATGAGAAGACGCCTGGCCCTGGTCGGCAACAACTCCATTTCCAACATCGTTGATATTACCAACTACATCATGCGTGAGCTGGGGCAGCCGCTTCACGCATTCGACTGCGACTATCTGGAGGGCAACGCAATCCAGGTAAGACGTGCAGCCGAGGGTGAGAAGATCGTTACTCTGGATGAGAAGGAGTTCACCTTAAATCCGAATAATCTGGTCATCTGTGACGGCAAGAAGCCGGTTGCACTGGCTGGTATCATGGGCGGCTTAAATTCTGAGATCCGCGATACGACCACCGAGGTTATGTTTGAGTCTGCAAAATTTGCCCGCGACAACATCCGCAGAAGCTCCCGTGCCCTGGGCCAGTCTTCCGACGCAAGCCAGAGATACGCGAAGGGTGTCGATGAGTACGCAACCGAGATGGCTATGAAGCGTGCCCTGCATCTGATAGAAGAGCTTGGTGCCGGAAAGGTTTCCAGGACCCACAAGAACGTCAACACCGGAAATTCCTTAGAGCCGGTTACCTTTAATACCAGCATTAAGAAAGTAAACGGAGTTCTGGGCATTACCGTTCCGGACGAGGATATCGTTCGCATCCTGACCGGCTTAAACTTCCAGCCAGAAATCAACGGCGACGAGCTGACCCTGCACTTCCCGGCATACCGCGAGGACATGGAGGATTACCCGGATGTCGCAGAGGAAGTCATCCGTATGTACGGCTATGACCACATCAAATCCACCTTCCTCCCGACTGCAAAGGTAACCATCGGTGGAAGCAACCTGCGTCAGAAGACCATCCTGAAGGTAAAGAGAGCACTGTGCAGCGTTGGCGCATTCGAGGGAATCCATTATTCCTTCTTCTCCCCGTCTGATTTAGACCAGATGGGCTTTGCAGAGGACGCACCGGAGCGTAAGGCGATCCGCATCATGAACCCGATCAACGAGGATCTGTCCCTGATGAGAACCACCCTGGCTCCGCAGATGATTCACGCAATGGGACGCAACCAGAAGAGAGGCATCTTCGAGGGCCGTATTTTCGAGATCGGAAACGCATTCATTCCGAAGTCCCTGCCGCTGACCGAGTATCCGGAAGAGCGTGAGACTCTTTGCATCGGTGCATTCGGCAAGAACGAGTCCTTCTTTACCTTAAAGGGTATGGCAGAGACCGTTGCAGATGTGCTCCATGTTTCCTTTACCTACGAGAAGGCAGAAAAGCCGTTTTTACATCCGTACCAGACCGCAGCAATTTTCTGTGAGGGCGAGGAAATCGGTTATCTCGGCAAGGTAAAATACGAGATCATGAAAGACGAGGCAATGCGTGAGGATGCCTATGTTCTGGAGATCAGCATGAAAGCTCTGGAAAAATGGTATGGCAAGGCTCCGGTATTTGAGCCGCTTCCAAAATTCGCAGAGGAGAAACGTGACCTGGCTCTGGTTATGGACAAAGAAATTACCTGCGGCCAGGTTGAGACCTGCATCCGTGAAGCATGCGGTTTCGTTAAGGATGTCACACTGTTTGACGTTTACGAAGGAAAACAGATCTTAGGAAACAAGAAATCCATGGCATTCACCGTTTTGTTCACTCCGAAGGACGAGGCCTTTGGCGCAGACAGCGTAGACGGATATGTAAAGAAGATCCTCAAACAGCTGAACAAGACCTATGGTATTGAGTTAAGAAGCTAAGTGCAGAAAACAAAAAATGTACTGGAATCTGACACAAATGATGTTAGAACTGTCTTTTCTGTGCATTCTGGGGCTGGCAGCGAGAAAAACGCTTGTATTTTCAGTCTGGCTATGTTAGAATGTCAGTGTTTGACTATTAGGAGGTGCATTTAGATGCTGAAAACGATTTTATCCGTGATCTTCGTTCTTATATGTCTGGCTTTGACCGTGATCGTATTACTTCAGGAAGGAAAGTCTGAGGGTCTTGGCGCGATCGGCGGTATGGCAGAGACTTACTGGGGAAAGAATAAGGGACGTTCCATGGAAGGAACCCTGGAAAAGTTCACGACATTTGCTGCAGTAGCATTTATGGTACTGGCAATCGTATTAAACTTAGTCTAAGCATAAGAAAAAGCACTCTTGGAAACAAGGGTGCTTTTCGTTTAAAAGAGAGGAATTATGACAGAAGAGTTATTAAAAGAAAGAAAAGAAGCAATGCTGGCCTTGATCAACGATCCGACCTACGTTCCCATGAAGATC
This sequence comes from Clostridium sp. AF32-12BH, assembly GCF_003477935.1. Classification (NCBI taxonomy): domain Bacteria; kingdom Bacillati; phylum Bacillota; class Clostridia; order Eubacteriales; family Clostridiaceae; genus Clostridium; species Clostridium sp. AF32-12BH. The sequence goes on from NZ_QUEH01000012.1 coordinate 29,885, forward strand.
AAAGAACTGGCTATGCTGTTAGATGTCCCGCGGGAAAAACGGGATGAGTTAAAAGAAGTTCTGGATGCCCTGGTGGCAGACGGCAAGGTTGGCCTTTCCAAGCGCGGCAAATACGGAAAACCGGAGGCATTTACCATGGTCGGAACTTTTTGTGGCCATGCAAAAGGCTTTGGTTTTGTGACCGTGGAGGGCATGGACCAGGACGTGTTTATTCCGGCAGAAAAAACGAAGGATGCCATGCATGGCGATACGGTGCAGATCACGGCAAGCCCGGCAGCAAAGGGCAAACGCCCGGAGGGAGCGGTGATCAAGGTGCTGGAGCGTGCAAACCAGACCCTGGTGGGCTTTTACCAGAAAAATAAAAATTTTGGCTTTGTGGTGCCGGACAACCAGAAGATCAATGCCGATGTATTTATTCCGCAGGGCAAGGATATGGGTGCGGTGACGGGCCATAAGGTTGTTGTGCGTCTGACTGATTTTGGCGGGGAACGCAAGAATCCGGAGGGCATTATCACGGAGATCATCGGCCATGTAAACGATCCGGGAACCGATATTTTATCGATCGTAAAAGCTTACGGCATTCCGGAGGAATACCCGCCGGAGGTCATGAAGCAGGTGAGCCGCATCCCGGATGAGGTGGATAAGGCTGACATGGCTGGAAGAAAGGATATCCGCGACTGGCAGACGGTTACCATCGACGGGGAAGACGCGAAAGACCTCGACGATGCCATTACCATCAGCCGGGAAAGCTACGGCTACAAGCTGGGTGTCCACATTGCGGATGTCAGCCACTATGTGACCGAGGGCAGCCCGCTCGATGAGGAGGCGTTAAACCGCGGCACCAGTGTCTATCTGGTAGACCGTGTTATCCCGATGCTTCCGCATAAGCTTTCCAATGGCATCTGCTCTTTGAATGCAGGAACAGACCGTCTGGCATTAAGCTGCATTATGGAGATCGACCCGCAGGGCCGCGTGCTGGGGCATGAGATCGCGGAAACCGTGATCCGGGTTGACCGGCGCATGACCTACACGGCAGTCAATGCCATTGTGACCGACCGCGACCCGGACACCATGGCAGAATATGCGGATTTCGTGGATATGTTTGATTTGATGAAAGAGCTGGCCGATATCCTGCGTGAAAAACGGCGTCAGCGCGGCTCCATCGATTTTGATTTCCCGGAGTCCAAGATCATTCTGGATGAAAAGGGAAAGCCGGTGGACATCAAGCCATATGAGCGGAACGCGGCAACCAAGATCATCGAAGACTTTATGCTGATGGCGAATGAGACCATTGCAGAGGATTATTTCTGGCAGGAAATCCCGTTTGTATACCGGACCCACGATAACCCGGACCCGGAGAAGATGAAACGTCTGGGCGTCTTTATCAACAACTTTGGCTACACCATCCGCACACACGACGGGGAAGTGCATCCGAAAGAACTGCAGAAACTTTTAAAGAAGATTGAAGGAACCGAGGAAGAGGCACTGATCAGCCGTCTGACCCTGCGCTCCATGAAGCAGGCAAAATACATGCCGGTCTGCAGCGGACATTTTGGCCTGGCAGCAAAGTATTATACCCATTTCACGTCCCCGATCCGCCGTTATCCGGATCTGCAGATTCACCGTATCATTAAGGAAAACCTGCGGGGCGGCTTAAGCGAGAAGCGCATCGCCCATTACGACAAGATTCTGACCGGAGTGACCATTCAGTGCTCCGCAACGGAGCGCCGCGCGGAAGAAGCAGAGCGCGAAACCATCAAGCTCAAGAAGTGCGAGTATATGTCTAAACGCATCGGTGAGATCTTTGAGGGTGTGATTTCCGGTGTGACGAACTGGGGCTTCTATGTAGAACTCCCGAATACCGTAGAGGGTCTTGTGCATGTCAACGAGCTGCACGGAGATTACTATGTGTTCAATGAAGAGCGCATGGAACTGCGCGGGGAAATGAGCGGAAAAACCTACAAGCTTGGACAGAAGATCCAGGTGGTGGTAACCGGAACCGACCGGTTAACCAAGACAATCGATTTTATTCCGGCGAAGAATATGGAGCTTCCGGAGGAAGCGTAGAGGAAACAGGGCTGCTGCTGTGCCGGCAGAGAAGACTGGAACACGGACAGCAGCGCTGTTCCTGGAAATTCCACGAAAACCGGAGAAAAGACAGGAGGTTTTGTTGTGAAAGAAGCAATCAAACTGGTGGCCAACAATAAGAAGGCCTATCATGATTATTTTATTGACGAGAAATTTGAGTGCGGCATTGAGCTGTTCGGAACCGAAGTCAAGTCCATCCGTATGGGAAAGTGCAGCGTGAAGGAAGCGTTTGTCCGCATCGACAAAAATGAAGTATACATTTATGGCATGCACATCAACCCATATGAGAAGGGCAACATCTTCAACAAAGACCCGCTTCGTGCACGTAAACTGCTCATGCACCGCAGCGAGATCAACAAACTGGAAGGTAAGATCCGCGAAAAAGGACTGACCCTGGTGCCGCTCCAGGTTTATTTTAAAGGCAGCCTGGTAAAGGTCGAGATCGGTCTGGCACGCGGTAAGAAGCTGTATGATAAACGCGACGATATTGCGAAAAAAGATGCGAGACGTGAAGTGGAGCGGGATTATAAGCAGAAACTGCGGTAAACTTTTTTGTGGGAAGAAAATCTGCAAGATAGATCTTGTGGTTATGAAAAACTGCATGGATATAAGTAATAGTCATATCTAATATGAAGCACATGTATAGTCAAATTGAAAATCAACCATTGATTTTCAGAACAGTCAGGGCTATAATGTTCATTAATCAATCGATTACAAATCTTCCCGCGGATGACAAAACGGCAAAAGCAACAGGATACCGCATCAGGGTCCATGGGAAACCAGAGATGGAGGATAAGACAATGGAAAAGAAAAATCTTGACTGGGGCAATATCGGATTCAGTTATGTAACCACTGATTACCGTTATGTGTCAAACTATAAAGACGGAAAGTGGGATGAAGGAACCCTGACTGAGGATCCAAACGTCGTGATCAACGAGTGCGCAGGCATCCTGCAGTACTGCCAGGAGTGCTTCGAGGGCTTAAAAGCATACACCACCGAGGATGGCAGCATCGTAACCTTCCGCCCGGACTTAAACGCAGAGCGTATGATGGACTCCTGCGCAAGACTGGAGATGCCGCAGTTCCCGAAGGAGCGTTTCATGGATGCACTCGATAAAGTCGTAAAGGCAAACGAGGCATGGGTACCGCCGTATGGCAGCGGAGCAACCCTTTACATCCGCCCGTACATGTTTGCATCAGGTCCGGTTATCGGTGTAAAACCGTCTAACGAGTATCAGTTCCGTATTCTGGTAACTCCGGTAGGTCCGTACTTCAAGGGCGGCGCAAAGCCGATCACCATCTGTGTCAGTGACTTCGACCGTGCTGCACCTCACGGAACCGGTCATGTAAAAGCTGGTTTAAACTATGCAATGAGCTTACATGCACATGAGGTTGCACATGACAACGGATTCGACGAGAACATGTTCCTGGATCCGGCAACCAGAACTTATGTAGAGGAGACTGGCGGTGCAAACTTCTTATTTGTAACCAAAGACGGTGAGCTTGTAACTCCGAAGTCTGATTCCATTCTGCCGTCTATTACCAGACGTTCCCTGGTTTATGTAGCAGAGCACTATCTTGGCATGAAGGTAACCCAGCGCCCGGTAAAACTGTCCGAACTTGGCGATTTCGCAGAGTGCGGTCTGTGCGGTACCGCAGCTGTTATCTCCCCGGTAGGCAAGGTGGTAGACCACGGCAAAGAGATCTGCTTCCCGAGCGGCATGGAGAAGATGGGACCGGTTACCCAGAAGCTGTATGATACCTTAACCGGCATCCAGATGGGCAAGATCGAAGCTCCGGAAGGATGGATCCACAAGATCAAATAAGAAAATCAGGCAAGAAACATTTGATTTTTAAACCAGAAGTTGAAAATTTAGACACCCGGATCTCGTTGACAAAAACGGATCCGGGTGTTACAATATCACATACTTGCAGCGGCGGTTTCACTTCTTTGCGATGCGCCTGCAGCAGGTATTTGTTATGTATCACCGCTGAGTCACGGTGAGCCAGTAAGGGGTTGTACTGGTTTCGACGGGGGTCATGCAGCTGGTGAAGCTATCCGCATGCGGTGCGTCAAACGGCAAAATTAAAATTAAACGCTGAAGATAATTTAGCATACGCAGCCTAATGGCTGCTGTCAGCCTTAGTGCACTCACACATTAAGAGTCTGGCATCGACTATGTGAGAAACGACATGCATTAAGCTTTGCGTGCATGGGCGTATCATGAAGCTACTGAAACTGCGAGGGTGTCTGTTTTCGCGCGGCAGAGGGAATATCAAATAACAGACTATGATAGTAGAAGAACAGGGAATTGATTTTCGGACAGGGGTTCGATTCCCCTCAGCTCCACGCTAAAAGCCGCGTATTTACGCGGCTTTTTTTATCAAAAGAAACAGTGGAAAAAAGAACGTGAGTTCTGCATAATGAAATATAGAAAACGAAAAGGAGAAGACGGTATGAACTATGAGGAATTTAAAACAGAGTTTATGAAGCGGCTTACGGAAAAGATGGCAGGCATGGAAAACATCTGGAAGTTTAAGCTGTTTGAAGATGGGGCGGTTTCTGAAAATCCAGAGGAAGGTGCTTTTATCCGGGCAACGAATGATAAATACAGCCAGACAGAGAGCGATACGCTGATTGGAGATTTTCTGCGGATCGCGCCGGTAGATAAAACGGAGGGCGGCGAAGCCAGATTTGAGATGAAGTACCTTTACGAGAGCTTTCAGGAAGCAGGATGGGACTTCATCTGGAAAATTGTGGAGGCGAATATGCGCTGCGCGAAAAACATCGACATCAAAGACATCAGCAGTGTGATCGATCAGTATGACCAGATCAAAGGCAGGCTGATTTTGCGCCCGCTGAATTATACAGACAACAAGTATGCATTGAAACACTGCATATACAGACAGGTTGGAGATATGGCGCTGGTTTTATATCTGCTGCTCTCAGACAGCAGTGAGTTTGGCCTCACAACGACGAAGATCCAAAAAGAAATTGCAGAAAAATGGGAAAAGAGTACCGAAGAACTCATGGAGACGGCACTGATCAATACCAACATTCGTTCCGTGCCAAGAATGTACAACAGTCCGGCAGAGTCTGCAAATCCGAAGTATCAGACCGGTGCGTACATGTCGGTAGGAGCAAAAAGCAGACTTGCAGCCGGGATGAACAGCAGCATATTTACGACATATCCGAGTGTGAATGGCGCGATCAGTTTCTGGTATCCGGGCGTACAGAAGAAACTGGCTGAGATGGCTGGCGGGGATTATTATGTTGCATTTACGGGAATCCATGAGTTTCATATTCATCCGGTGGGCAGTACGACCCCGCGGGAAATCCTGGAACGGATCAAGCAGATGAACCGCTACATGAACAAGAAAGAAGAAATTCTGAGCAGAAAGGTCTATCGTTATCAGGCCGAAACGGGAGAATTAAAAGAACTGGAATTGTAAGGAAGTAATATGGGCAGAAAAAAGAATGTTTATAATCAGGCAAAACGAGGAGTGAAGCGTTATCAAAAGGCAAAACAGGGGAAAAAGGGCAGAGCAGCAGTGCTTGCAGCTGTGGCGATCATTCTCGCGGCGATCGGTGTCAGCCAGAAAGACATTGGGCGGCTGGAACAGGCAGCAGAACGGGTTCTTGATGCATATGAGACGACTGCGGAAACATCTGTGCAGGGACAGGGAAATTCTGCACCGGGACAGCAGACGTATGATGTGGAAAATCCTTCCGGTGTTCAGATTGGTGCTGGCGTAGAAGTTTATGTGGACCTGGCGGCTATCCCGCCTTATTCCGGTGATCCTTATGCGGTTGTGAATGGAAACGTTCCATACTTTACCGAATCGGATCTGACGAGCGAATCATTTGAGTATTACAGCGACTTAGATGAGCTGGGACGCTGCGGTACTGCCTATTCCAGCGTAGGAACCGATCTGATGCCGACGGAAAAACGCGGTTCCATCAGTAAGGTGAAGCCCACAGGCTGGCAGACTTCGGAATATGAGTTTGTCGATGGAAAACATCTCTACAACCGCTGCCACCTGATCGGATACCAGCTGACGGCGGAGAATGCGAATGAGAAAAATCTGATCACCGGTACGCGTTACCTGAATGTAGATGGTATGCTGCCATTTGAAAACCTGGTGGCAGACTATGTAAAGGAAACAGAAAACCATGTGCTGTACCGTGTGACTCCGGTGTTTGAGGAAAATAATCTGGTAGCATCCGGTGTACTGATGGAAGCGGAATCGGTAGAAGATAAAGGGACAGGAGTCGCGTACTGCGTTTACGTTTATAATGTGCAGCCGGGTGTTGTGATTGATTATGCAACGGGCGAAAATCATGCGGCAGAATAATGTTTTTGTTAACCAGAAAATTACTGCCTGGGAGCAGGAATAATTTCTGCCTGTATACAGTGACCTTGCATATTCAATACTGCTTCGTTGACGGATGCGCTGCAACTATGTTACAATGTAACCTGGTTTTTGCGCAGGAACGACGAAAAACGTTACGCAAAATAAAAATGTGACTGTGGAGCTACGCAGCAGTTGCGAAGAAATACAAATGGCGGGGTTACATTACATATGAGAAAGAATAGTCTGGTCCGTATGCTTGGAATGAACATGACCGCGCTTGCGGCAGCGGCGGCAATGACGGTATCTGGGATAGAGAGTGAGGCGTCATCCTCTTATTTAAAAGCGGCAACGTATGTGTCAGATGCCTGGGTGAGCAATTTCTGGAATTCGGAAAGTGATCACATGGAGGAGGAACTGGCGCAGATCGCGGCAGATGGGTTTAACAGCATTGTGCTGGTGGTTCCGTGGCGCGAATTCCAGCCTGGCGTGCTTCCAATCTCTTATAACCGTTATGCGTTCCAGAAACTGGACAGGGTAATGTCGGCTGCGCAGGCAAAAGGACTTATGGTGGAACTGAGAATTGGTTATGTCTGGGACTACTATTCAGACGATGTGGCGACGACACGCTATAAAGAACTGTTGAAGGATTCTTCCACCCGTGCTGCCTGGCTCGCATACGCAAAGCAGATTTACCGGACGGCATCGGCGCATTCCAACTTCCATGGAGGTTTTATCACCTGGGAGGATTTCTGGAATTATGTGGAAGATGCAGCAAATCTGGGAAAGGGCGCAAACAGCAGAACAGCAGCAAAGGACTGTGGATATCAGGTATGGCTGAAAAAACATTACTCTTTAAAGCAGGTGAATGAGTATTATCAGCCGGCAGAAAGCTTTACCAAATTTGATGATGTCTACATTCCGTCCAGAACCAGTTATGCTTATAAACTGTTTTACGAATTTTACGATGATTTTTTAAATGATCTTCTGGAAGATACGCAGAAAGTATTTCCAAATCTTTCCATGGAGGTCCGACTTGATGTTGACCCGGTCGATGCAGCCGATGAAAATGGACAGGTCGGAGCAGCCCACTATGGGACATTTGCCTGCAAAAATGCAGATCATACGGCTTTGATGTACAGTGTTTCCATGGGACAAAGTTTCGGAGCTGTGATTTCTGCACAGGAAGCAATCCGGACCATGAATGAGCAGCTTTCCATCGTACGTTCCAATAATGGAGGCAAGCCGGTATTCATTGACCAGCTTCTCTATATGGATGCGACGGAAGGGTTCGAGCAGAATGCCAGACTGGCAGAAAGTCATCGCGGGGCATATCTTACCGGGCTTCCAGATACGCTGCGTACCTACACGAACGGATATGCGATCTGGACTTACCGGAATTATACCAATAATCCGGTTTACAATCATCAGTTTGCGCTTGGTACCCGTGGCTGGGAAGTGACCGGAGGTTCCGTGAAAGAACGAAATGACAGTAATCAGCTCTTTTTGCAGAAAGGTGGCAGGCTGTCACAGAAGGTTGGGCACCGGATCGGTGGGCGTTCTACCCACGATGGTCATGTGCGTTTTACGGCGGACAGCGACGAGCCGGTGACACTGACGGTAAAGCTTGGTTCCATGAGTCAGACGGTAGAAGTAAATGGACCAAACCAGTATGATCTGAACCTTGGACGCAAAGGCTTCTATGACGTAACCTTTGAAACGGACGGAGATGTATATCTGGACAATATTCATGTATATAATTTTGTGCAGGATGGTCAGTTATATGATGTGGATGGAAATCCGCTCAGCTGTCTTGGTGCTATGCGGATGCTGAATGCGAGCATGCACTAAGTCAGACTCTGCCAGTTTTGAAAGAAATTTTCAGGCACCTTTCCAAATAGTTTGGAATGATTTTAGCAAAATTTTTATGCTTGACATATTTTCCGACCGTGCTATAATCAGTGACAGATATGAGAAAAGTTTCATATTTACGAACACGTTGATGAGAAGAGTACTTCGGCAGGATCATGCAGAGAGAGGTGCATCTGGTGCGAGCATCTTATGAGAAAACCGGTAGGAAAACCAGCTCGGAGTGGTCCTTAATCGGATCCGGTGATTCCGTTACCATCAGAATGAAGCGGCTGTGTGAATTTACATTCAGGCAGCAAACAGGGTGGAACCGCGATAAATGAATTGTCGTCCCTTGTCCGGTGTGGAAACACATCAGGCAGGGGACTTTTTTATTTCCGTATGCAAAATTTGTTTGTGGAGGTTTTGCATCGCTTACCAAAACTTATCGTCCCTTGTATCATAAGAAAGAAAAATACCAGGAGGAAAAAAGCATGATCATCACATTAAAAGATGGAAGCAAAAAAGAGTATGCGCAGGCTATGTCCATTATCGATATTGCCCGTGACATCAGCGAAGGACTGGCACGTGTTGCATGTGCCGGCGAGGTAAACGGCGAGACCGAAGATCTGCGTACCGTTATCGACAAGGACTGCGAGCTGAATATCCTGACTGCAAAGGATGAAGCAGGACTTGCAGCACTTCGTCACACCGCAAGCCATGTTATGGCCCAGGCGATCAAGAGACTGTATCCGAGCGCAAAGCTGGCAATCGGTCCGTCTATCGCAGATGGTTTTTACTACGACATCGATTTTGAGACCCCGATCACTGCAGAAGATCTCGAAAAGATCGAAGCTGAGATGAAAAAGATCATCAAAGAGGCACTTCCGCTGGAGCGTTTCACTCTTCCGAGAGAAGAGGCACTGGCGCTCATGAAAGAGAAAGAGGAGCCGTACAAAGTTGAACTGATCGAGGATCTTCCGGAAGGCGAAGAGATCAGCTTCTACAAGCAGGGGGAGTTTACCGATCTTTGCGCAGGCCCGCACTTGATGAATACCAAAGAGGTTGGAAAGGCTTACAAACTGACCAGCATTGCCGGTGCATACTGGAGAGGCAATGAGCATAACAAGATGCTGACCCGTATCTATGCAACTGCATTCGCAAAGAAAGAAGAGCTGGAAGCATACTTAACCATGATCGAGGAAGCAAAGAAGCGTGATCACAGAAAACTGGGCAAAGAGCTTGGTCTGTTCATGATGCACGAGGCTGGTCCTGGCTTCCCGTTCTTCTTACCGAAGGGCATGGTATTAAAGAACACCCTGTTAGAGTACTGGAGAGAGATCCATAAGAAGGCTGGTTATGTAGAAATTTCCACCCCGGTTATCTTAAACAGAAGCCTGTGGGAGACCTCGGGTCACTGGGATCATTATAAGGATAACATGTATACCACAGTCATCGATGACCAGGATTATGCGATCAAGCCGATGAACTGCCCGGGCGGCGTTCTGGTTTATGCATCTGAGCCGCGCTCTTACCGTGACCTTCCGCTCCGTATGGGCGAGCTTGGACTGGTTCACCGTCATGAGAAATCTGGCCAGCTTCACGGTCTGATGCGTGTACGCTGCTTTACGCAGGACGATGCACACATCTTTATGACTCCGGAGCAGATCAAGGACGAGATCAAAGGTGTTGCACAGCTGATCGACAGCGTATATAAACTGTTCGGTTTCAAATATCATGTAGAGCTTTCTACTCGTCCGGAAGACAGCATGGGAAGTGACGAAGATTGGGAGATGGCTACCGATGGTCTGAGAAATGCTCTGGATGAGATGGGCCTGGATTATGTGGTAAATGAAGGTGACGGCGCATTCTACGGCCCGAAGATCGACTTCCACCTGGTAGATGCGATCGGAAGAACCTGGCAGTGCGGTACCATCCAGCTTGACTTCCAGCTTCCGCAGCGCTTTGAGCTGGAGTACATTGGTGCAGACGGCGAGAAACATCGTCCGATCATGATCCACCGTGTAGCATTCGGTTCTATCGAGCGTTTCATCGGTATCCTGATCGAGCATTTCGCAGGTGCATTCCCGACCTGGCTGGCTCCGGTACAGGTAAAGGTACTGCCGATCTCTGATAAGTACATGGATTATGCAGAGAAGGTAAAGGCTGCCCTGGATGCTGCTGATATCCGCACCGAGGTAGATACCCGTTCCGAGAAGATTGGCTACAAGATCCGCGAAGCACAGAAAAACAAGATTCCGTACATGCTGGTCGTAGGCCAGAAGGAAGAGGAAGAGGGCGTTGTATCTGTCCGCAGCCGTTTCAAAGGCGATGAGGGACAGAAGTCCTTAGAGAGCTTCATTGAAGACATCAAAAAGGAAATTGCTTCCAGAGAAGTACGTGCTGTGGAAGTAAAACCAGAGCAGAAATAATACCGGAACAAAAATAATGACGGTACAATGCTAGTGCAGAAATAAAAAATACGTTGTTGTTTGCGTGATGTGTGAGCAGCAACGTATTTTTTTAATGAAAAAGTCCATACTAGTCCTGTGGAATTATTTAAAATAAGAAACAGGAGGTATGGGTTCCATGACGAAATTAGAGTGCAACGTAACAAACTGTCTTCACAATGCAGATAACTGCTGCTGTAAGCAGGCTATCATGGTAGATGGCCATGATGCAAAAGAAAAAGAGCAGACCTGCTGCGGAAGCTTCGACGAAAACAAAGGTGGTCTCTTTAAAAATGTCTTTAAGACACCAGAAAGCCGCCTGGAGGTTTCCTGCGAGGCAGTGCAGTGCATTTACAATGAAAATCACCGCTGCGCAGCCGAGCATATCGGCATTGCGGGAGACGGCGCAAGCAGGGCGGAGCAGACACTCTGCACGACGTTTGAAAAAAATTAAATGTGTCCTGTAGAGGTAAAATGAATCGCAAAAAATCAAAAAAGCAGAAATAAAAGCAGAGACAAAACCTCGAAAATGATTTCTGGAAAATTTCTGGAAAAAGTTTTCTGGAAAAAATGAAAAATCCCCGGAAAAATCGCTTGACTTTTCCGGGGATTCATAGTATAGTAATGAAAGTTGTGAGAACAACACAGGAAAGTAGGTATCCACCTCACCTCGGCACGAGCAAGTGACCCTGGTTTATAGCAAAGAATGCGTATATGCGGCGGCAACGACGTCCTATGCGATGCTTTTGAGGGTGGGTAGAATATTCTATCTACTTTTTTTATGCAGAAAAACAAACATGCAGAATTCTATGATGGGGGTGCACGACTATTAGCGAGTTAATGATTAACGAACAGATCAGAGACAAAGAAGTTCGATTGATTGGTGCGGACGGCGAGCAGCTGGGAATCATGTCTGCGAAAGAAGCCTTCAAACTGGCTCAGGACGCAGAACTGGATCTTGTAAAAATTGCTCCGACGGCGAAGCCACCGGTTTGTAAGATTATCGATTACGGTAAATATCGTTACGAACTGGCAAGAAAAGAGAAAGAAGCTAGAAAAAAACAGAAGGTAATCGAGGTTAAGGAAGTGCGGTTGTCTCCGAACATTGACACCAACGACTTAAACACAAAAACGGGCGCAGCACGGAAATTCCTGGAAAAGGGAGACAAAGTCAAAGTTACCTTACGTTTCCGTGGTCGTGAGATGGCACATATGTCCAAGTCTAAGTATATCCTGGACGATTTTGCTGAGAGCTTAAAAGATATTGCAACCATCGACAAACCTTCCAAAGTGGAAGGAAGAAGCATGGTTATGTTTTTGACTGCCAAGAAGTAAAAGCAAAGAGAAAGAATTAAGGAGGAAGTTATAATGCCTAAATTAAAAACAAGCAGAGCAGCTGCAAAACGTTTCAAAAAGACCGGTACCGGTAAGCTGGTAAGAAATAAAGCATACAAATCTCACATCTTAACTAAGAAGTCTACCAAGAGAAAGAGAAACCTTAGAAAAGATATCGTTACCGATTCCACCAACGCAAAGGTAATGAAGAAGATTTTACCATATCTGTAATAGACTGATTAGATTAAGAAGGAGGAAAAACCGATGGCAAGAATTAAAGGCGGTATGAACGCAAAGAAGAAACACAATAGAGTGCTGAAAATGGCTAAAGGCTACAGAGGAGCACGTTCTAAACAGTATAGAGTAGCAAAGCAGTCTGTAATGAGAGCTCTGACCAGCTCCTACGCAGGCCGTAAGCAGAGAAAGAGACAGTTCCGTCAGCTGTGGATCGCTCGTATCAACGCAGCAGCACGTATCAATGGTCTGTCCTACAGCAAGTTCATGTATGGCTTAAAGCTGGCTGGTGTTGAGATGAACCGTAAAGTTCTGTCTGACATGGCTATCAACGATGCTGAGGGCTTCGCAAAACTGGCTGAGCTTGCAAAAGCTAAATTAGCTTAATAGGCTTTATAAAAGAACATAAAAAGAGGATCGGCATTTGCCGGTCCTCTTTTTGCTGTTTGTTATGCTTTTTCATATACGGTGTAGTTATTGCGTCCGCCGCGCTTGGTCTGGTAAAGCGCTTTGTCTGCGTTGCGGTACAGATTGTCAAAACGGATTCCCTGTTCCGGGCTGAAAGCAACACCAACGCTGAATGTGATGGACTGGTTGTCCATTTCCGGTTGTTTGATGGAACGAATCTGATTCAGCATGGTTTCTACCCGGTTTAACGCAATGTCTTTGTTGCCGATATTTTTCATGAGAATGACAAATTCATCTCCGCCGATCCGTCCGATGATATCGTCATCCCGAAACTGGTTTTTCAAAAATGCACCTACGCGCTGGAGAATCAGATCTCCGACGGCGTGTCCCCAGGTATCGTTTACATCTTTGAATTTATCGATATCCAGGATCAGGAAAGCGTGCAGGGTGTCTGGGCGGCATGTTCGCAGAAAAGCATCTATGACAGGCTGCGTATGTTCTTTATTATATACAGCGGTTAAACCATCAATCTGTGCGGAATGAACCAGTTCTTTCCGGTCCCTGGTGTGGATCACGGCGATACGCCAGATCAGCAAAAGAACCAGAACCATAAAATAACCATTTAATGCCAGTTCGTAATCGTGGACAAACATATAACTCTCATTCGCAACCGATACGGGAATGATGTAACACATCATCCAGTTGTTTAAGTGGAGTGGTGTGTAGGCAATGTAGCGGCTGGAATCTGGATCTTCCGGCTGGATCAGTTTCAGCACACCATCGGACTGGGTTTGGAAAGCATCACGGATTTCCTGAAGAGAATTGTTGCTGCGGAAATTCCATTTGTCAAAAAATTCAAAAAAGTTATCGGTGTAACTGATTTTCTGCGTGTCGGAATTGCCGTCCAGCGTGATGATATTTCCATCCTCGTCGATAATGATACAAAATCCTTTGCTCCCAAACAGGTCATCAAACATCAGGTGGTTGAGTGCGGTAACATTGTAAGAAGCCCCAAGAAGTCCGATGACGGAATCATTGTGCAGGACCGGAACTCCGAGAATGACTCTGGTCTCGTGGTCGACACTGCTTTGTACTGGATCGCTCAGAATGCGCTGACCGGTAATGCCTTCCTTGAAATAATCGCGGTGGGAAACGTCTTTTACGTCTCCATTTTCATAATGAGAAGTGCCGTCTGGTTCGATCAGAGCGACGTGGTTGATGGAAGTGGTGGACTTGATGGCGGAAAGCATATCCTGGTTTTTCTGGGAGAGAAGAACACCATCTTTTCCAATCTGTGCGGCAACTCCATCCAGAAACTGGTAGTTGACGTCCAGAATATCTTCAAAATGTACGCTCTGCCTGGAAACGTTCATCATCAGTTTTGACTGGGCGAGTGATTCTACTGCACGTTGGGAAACAGCAGAAAATACAACAATACCAAATGCGGTTGCGATAATGAAGGCGACAATGCTGGAGAGGTATCCCTGAAGGGGTGTTTCGATTTTCTTTTTCATGTAAGTCACCTCGGTATGTGTCATTTGTTTTTCTTCATTATACTAATATTTTCTCGGAAAATCCACAAATAAATGGGCTGAAAATGACAAAAAGCGGTGCATAAATGCTAATAAAAATGAATCCGTGGAATTTGGGGGGAGATTGGCAAAAGAAATTGGAAAAGAAAATGTAAAAAGTACTTGTCAGATCCAGGAAACTGTGGTATAGTATTAAACGTTCGCGGGAGTGCTGGAATTGGCAGACAGGCTAGACTAAGGATCTAGTGGCAGTTATGTCGTGTGGGTTCAAGTCCCATCTCCCGCAGTATCTTCTGAAAAGAAGATGCGGGAACATTCCTCGATAGCTCAGTCGGTAGAGCACGCGGCTGTTAACCGCGCTGTCGTAGGTTCAAGTCCTACTCGGGGAGTTTTGCAGAAGTGGCGGAATTGGCAGACGCGCACGGTTCAGGTCCGTGTGGTAGCAATACCTTGTGGGTTCGACTCCCATCTTCTGCATCAGAGGCGAAGAACTGTTTGTTCTTCGCTTTTTTGATTTCATGGAACATTACGTTCTGCAGCATAGGTGTCTTCCTACATTCTGTTTGGAAAGCAGAAGCGTAAATTCACATAGTTCCACATGTTTTCATGGAAACATAAATTTTTATAAAAATTAAAAAATCAGTTGACAAATCATCATGGGTTGGATATAATATACGTGTTGATTCGGTAAAACACTTTACCGGGTCGATGGTTCGCAGAAGTGGCGGAATTGGCAGACGCGCACGGTTCAGGTCCGTGTGGTAGCAATACCTTGTGGGTTCGACTCCCATCTTCTGCATGAGCAGAGCGAAGAACAATCAGTTCTTCGCTCTTTTTGCATACCCTGGAACGGAAAATAGTATGAAAATTTCGGAAATTATGATATACTTATTATAATTATGAGTCCGGAAAGGGGGAATTGGTTTATGAATATACGAGAGATGAGAGAAGCCTGGGAAGCGGATTATTTAAGTCCTTATGCGTCATTAAGCCAAAACACGCAGGGACGTGACCGCGAAGAACAACCATGTGACATTCGCACGGCATATCAGCGGGATCGCGACCGTATTCTTCATTGTAAGTCTTTTCGCAGATTAAAACATAAAACCCAGGTATTTCTGGCTCCAGAAGGAGACCATTACCGGACACGCCTGACGCACACACTGGAAGTTGCGCAGATTGCAAGGACTATTTCCCGTGCGCTCCGGCTGAATGAAGATCTGACAGAGGCTATTGCACTGGGGCACGATCTTGGTCATACACCATTTGGTCATTCCGGGGAACGCATCCTGAATGAACTTTGTCCTTATGGATTTTCCCATTATCTTCAGAGTGTGCGTGTGGTCGAAGTACTGGAAAAAGACGGTAAGGGTCTCAATCTTACGAAAGAGGTCCGGGATGGAATCAAAAATCACAGGACCAGTGGCCATCCTTCCACACTGGAGGGATGCGTTGTGCGGCTTTCCGATAAAATCGCGTATATCAACCACGATATTGATGATGCGATCCGGGCAAAAATCTTCACGGAAGATCAGCTTCCGGCGCAATATACCGACGTTCTTGGACATAGCGTAAGGGAACGTCTGGATTTACTGATTCACGATATTATCGGGCAGAGTATGGACCGGTCGGAAATCCGGATGTCGCCTCATATCGAGGAAGCCATGCAGGGACTGCGCGGTTGGATGTTTGAAAATGTTTATGAGAATAAAGTTCCGAAAGCAGAAGAGGGAAGAGCACAGCAGCTTTTGGTATTTTTATACCAGTATTATCTGGAGCATACGGCAGAACTCCCAGAAGAATATCTGTTCATGATCTGGGAACGGAAGGAACCCAAAGAACGCGTGGTATGTGATTATATTGCTGGTATGAGCGACAGCTATTCCATCGATAAATTTGAAGAACTGTTCATTCCAAAATCCTGGAAGGTGCATTAAAGAAAGGAGAGGCTTATGTATTATCCGGAAGATGTCGTAGAAGAAGTGCGGACGAGGAATGACATTGTAGATGTGATTTCTGGATATGTAAAACTACAGAAGAAAGGTTCCAACTATTTCGGCCTTTGCCCGTTTCATAATGAAAAATCCCCTTCCTTTTCGGTGTCGCCGCAGAAGCAGATGTATTATTGCTTTGGCTGTGGTGCCGGCGGAAACGTGATCACCTTTGTTATGGAATATGAAAATTATTCGTTTCCGGAAGCTTTAAAGGTACTGGCAGACCGGGCTGGCATTCATCTGCCGGAGGTGGAGTACTCGAAAGAAGAACGGGCAAAAGCAGATAAACGTTCCACGCTTTTGGAAATCAATAAGCTTGCAGCCAATTATTTTTACTATCAGCTGCATCAGCCCCAGGGAAAGATCGGGTACGATTATTTCCGGAAGCGGGAATTGTCTGACGACACGATCCGGCATTTTGGGCTTGGATTTGCCAATAAGACGAGCAATGATCTGTATCAGTACCTGCGCTCAAAAGGCTATACCGATGAAATTCTGCGTGACAGTGGTCTGGTCACGATGGAGGAGCGCGGCACATATGATAAATTCTGGAATCGTGTTATGTTCCCGATCATGGATGTCAATAACCGCGTGATCGGATTTGGCGGACGCGTGATGGGAGACGGGACTCCGAAATATTTAAACTCACCGGAGACCATGATCTTTGATAAAAGCCGGAATCTGTACGGGTTAAATTATGCCCGTACCAGCCGGGAAAAGTATATACTGGCCTGCGAGGGCTATATGGATGTCATTGCCATGCACCAGGCGGGCTTTACCAATGCGGTAGCGTCGCTTGGCACGGCTTTTACGACCCAGCATGCGGTGCTGCTCAAACGTTATACGGACACGGTGATCCTGACGTACGACAGTGATGGGGCGGGGGTAAAAGCAGCACTCCGCGCAATCCCGATCTTAAAAGAGGTCGGCATCTCCACAAAAGTGCTGAATTTAAAACCTTATAAGGATCCGGATGAATTTATCAAAAATCTTGGGGCAGATGCATTCCGGGAGCGGATTGCCAATGCGCAGAACAGTTTCCTGTATGAAATCGATGTTATGAAGCGGGAATATGATCTGGAAGATCCGGAACAAAAGACCCGTTTTTACAATGCGGTTGCGAGAAAGCTTCTGGAATTTGGGGAGGCACTGGAACGGGATAATTACACCAGGGCTGTTGCGCAGGCGCAGTTTATTCCTTATGAAGATCTGCGCAGGCTGGTGAACCGGCTTGGAAACCAGCTTGGTTCGGTTCCACTGCAAAAATGGGAAGAAGACAGAACAGACCCGCGTGAGCGGAAAAAGAAAAAAGAAAAGGACGACGGCATTCGTAGGTCGCAGCGCCTTCTTTTGACCTGGCTGATCGAACGGCCGCAGCTTTTTGAGAAGATTGCCGGCATCATTGATGCGGATGATTTTCGGGAGCCATTATATCATGAAGTTGCACAGATGGTTTTTGATGGTCATAAAGAAGGGAACTTAAACCCGGCCGGGATCCTGAATCGATTTATCAACGATGAAGAACAATACAAACAGGTGGCGGCGTTGTTCAACGCAAGCCTGAATGATTCCTTAAATAATGAAGAACAGCGAAAAGCATTTTCTGAAACAGTGCTGAAAGTGAAGAAAAACAGCCTGGATGAGGCAAGCCGGAGCGCAACCGACATTGCGGCGCTCCAACAGATCATCCGGCAGCAGGCGGCGCTGAAAACGCTTCAGATATCCATTGACTAGTGAAAGGACCGGATGGGCAATTCCTTTTCCGGTGATCTGCATTTGAGAAAGGGCGGATAGATATGGAAGAACGTACACAGACATTTGATGAGAAACTGGGACTGTTGTTAGAAGAGGCAAAAAAGAAGAAAAATGTGCTGGAAAACCGGGAAATCCTGGATTTTTTCAAAGGCGAGATCCTGGATCCGGAAAAACTGGACCGCATTTATGATTTTCTGGACAAACATAACGTAGATGTCCTTCGTACAGAGGAAGAAGATGATATGGAACCGGATCTGTTTCTGGACGAGGACTCTGAAGAGGAAGAAGAAGCGGAACTGGATAAAATCGATCTTTCTGTACCGGAAGGAGTCGGGGTGGAAGATCCGGTCCGGATGTATTTAAAGGAAATTGGAAAAATTCCGCTTTTGACCACGGATCAGGAAATTGAGCTGGCAAAACGCATGGAACTTGGCGATCAGCAGGCAAAAAAACGTCTTGCTGAGGCAAACTTAAGGCTGGTGGTCAGCATTGCCAAAAAGTATGTAGGAAGAGGCATGCAGTTTCTTGATCTGATCCAGGAAGGCAATCTCGGTCTCATCAAAGCTGTGGAAAAATTCGATTACCGCAAAGGATATAAATTTTCGACTTATGCTACCTGGTGGATCCGGCAGGCAATTACGCGTGCGATCGCGGATCAGTCCCGCACAATCCGGATCCCGGTACACATGGTAGAGACGATCAACCGTCTGATCCGTACGTCCAGACAACTGGTGCAGGAACTTGGCAGGGAGCCAACGGCTGAGGAAATTGCAGCCAAAATGGAAATTCCGGTAGAACGGGTACGGGAAATCCGGAAAATATCCCAGGATCCGGTGTCGTTAGAAACGCCGATCGGCGAGGAAGAAGACAGCCATCTTGGCGATTTTATTCAGGATGACCATGTGGCAGTTCCGGCGGAAGAAGCGACATTCACCCTTCTTCATGAACAGTTAATGGAAGCTTTGGGTACGCTGACAGACCGGGAACAGCAGGTGCTGCGTCTTCGGTTCGGGTTAGAGGATGGAAAACCGAGAACGCTGGAAGAGGTTGGGAAGCAGTTTCATGTGACAAGAGAGCGAATCCGCCAGATTGAAGCAAAAGCGCTTCGGAAACTGCGTCATCCAAGCCGCAGCAAGAAATTGAAAGATTATCTTGACTAAACAATATAGAAAAGGAAGGTAACTGGGCGAACAAAAACAGTTACAAAAGGAACAGAGATAAGATGAAATTATCAGACCGGTTAGAACGGATCGCTGCACAGGCAGCGGAGGTTACAGAAGGATATGTGGCAGATGTTGGGACGGATCATGGATTCGTCCCGATTCGCCTGATCGAAAGCGGAAAAGTAAAGCATGTGATCGCCATGGATGTGCGAAAGGGACCTCTTGCCAGAGCCCGTGAGCATGTCCGGGAGTTTGGCATGGAAGACCAGATCGAAACGAGGCTCAGTGACGGCTTAAAGGAATTAAAGCCGGGAGAGGCAGACACGGTGATCATTGCGGGAATGGGAGGCGAGCTGATGCTGCGCATCCTCCGCGATGGTGCGCATATGCATGCAAGTGTAAAGCATTATGTGCTTTCCCCGCAGTCAGAACTTTCTGCATTCCGTCATGGGCTGGAGCAGTTGGAATTTGCAATCCAGAAGGAACAGATGCTGGTGGAAGACGGTAAGTATTATGTGATCATGCATGTCAGTCCTGGAACGATGCATTATGAACATGCACATGAGTATCGTTATGGTGCGGATCTGATCCGGAAAAAAGATCCGGTTCTGCAGGAATTTCTGGAACGGGAACTGACGCAGGGAGAAGAACTTTTTGTGCATTTGTCCCAGGCAAAAACAGAAGGAGCAAAAAAACGCGCGGAAAGTCTGAAAAACGAATTGATGGAGACAAAGGAGGCATATCATGCTCTGCAGGGAATTGATTGAAAAACTGGAAGAACTGGCTCCGAAAAGTCTGGCCTGTGAGTGGGATAATTCGGGTTTTCTGGTCGGACGAGGAGAAAAAGAGATAACGAAGGTTCTGGTTGCGCTGGATGCGACAGACCGGGTCGTGGAACAGGCAGTTAGGGAGAAAGCAGACTTTCTGCTCACGCATCATCCGTTACTTTTCCGTGCAATAAAACAGGTAACGGATGCGGATTTTATCAGTCGGCGGATCGTAACATTACTGCAGGCAGATATTTCTTATTTTGCCATGCACACAAATTTTGATGCGGCACCAGGCTGCATGGCCGATCTGGCGGCGAAGCGTCTGCAGATTCAAAATGGGGAACCGTTAGAGGTGACCGGAGAAGTGCAGGGCGTTTCTGCAGGCATCGGAAAAACTGGGATTTTACCAGAAACCTGCTCGCTGGAGCAATTGGCAGAGACGGTGAAAGAAGTGTTTGGTCTGCCCTTTGCATTGGTTTATGGAAGTGATACGGCAAACAAACCGGTAAGTCGTGTGGCGATCTCTCCAGGCGCAGGCGGCAGTATGATCCGTTACGCACTGGAAAAGCATGCGGAAGTGTTGATTACGGGCGATATCGGGCACCATGACGCAATCGATGCAGCGGCGCAGGGACTGGCCATTATCGATGCCGGACATTATGGTCTGGAACACATTTTCATTCCATTTATGGCAGAGTATATCAGACAGGTTTCTGACGGTACGATCGAAGTAATCCAGGCAGAACCGGACTTTCCGGCAAAGGTAATCTGATACGAAACGGACTTTTCCCGGAGTTACGGATTTGAAAAGGAATCCGATCGGAAAGAAAGGAGAACGTTTATGCTTCATGTGTGGGTGTTAGGGCAGGAAAAGCAGTATCGCGAAGATACACTTTTAAAAGATGTAGCAAAAGAAGTGCAGGATCATTTTCGGCATGAAATTTTACTGGCAACGGTAGATGGAAAACTGCAGGAACTTCACAAAAAGGTAAAAGAAGGAAGCCGGATTGAGTTTTTGACTGCTGCGGATAAACCGGGCATCCAGACTTACCGGCGCAGTGTTCTGCTGATTTTGTTAAAGGCATTCTACGAAGTCGTTGGGGCAGAGCATATCAAAAAAGTTTCCGTGGAATACGCGATTGCCAATGGTTTATTTATTGAATCAGAAGGAACGTTTGAAAAAAATCAGGAGCTGGTTGATCGCATCAAAGAAAAAATGCAGGAGTATGTTGCGGCTGAAATTCCGATCATGAAGCGGAATGTGACGACGGATGAGGCTATTGAAGTTTTTCACCGTCACCGGATGTATGAGAAAGAACGTCTCTTCCATTACCGCAGGGTTTCCAGGGTAAACTTATACAGCATTGGCGGGTTCGAGGATTATTATTACGGATACATGGTACAAAATACCGGATATCTGAAATATTTTGATCTGATCCTTTACCGGGATGGCATGATGCTGCTTTTGCCGGAACAACATAATCCGGAACAGGTAGCAAAATTCCATGACAGGGAAAAGCTGTTTGAGGTACTGAATGAAACGGAAAGCTGGGGCAGGCAGCTGGAGGTGCCGACCGTTGGAGCGCTGGATGATGTGATCTGTCATGGCAGAATCAGCGAACTGATCCTGATGCAGGAGGCGCTGATGGAAAAGAAAATCGGTGATATTGCAGAACAGATCGCCAGCAGGCCGGACAAGAAAATTGTGATGATCGCAGGACCATCTTCTTCCGGAAAGACGACCTTTTCCCACCGGCTTTCCATTCAGTTAAAGGCGAAGGGCTTAAAACCACATCCGATCGCGGTAGACAATTATTTTGTAAACCGGGTCGACAGTCCGCGGGATGAAAATGGCAATTATAATTATGAGGCACTGGAATGTCTGGACGTGGCGCTGTTCAATCAGAACATGACCGATCTTCTGGCGGGTAAGACCGTGGAAATGCCGGAATATAACTTCATCAAAGGTGTGCGGGAATACCATGGCGATTATCTGACACTGGGCGCGGATGATGTGCTGGTCATTGAGGGAATTCACTGTCTGAATGAGAAACTTTCTTATGCATTGCCGCGAAAGAATAAGTTTAAGATTTATATCAGTGCACTGACGCAGTTAAATATCGATGAGCATAATCGTATTCCGACTACGGATGGACGCCTGATCCGCCGGATCGTGCGCGATGCGCGTACCAGAGGTTCCTCCGCCCAGGATACGATACGGATGTGGCCGTCCGTCCGCCGCGGAGAGGAAGAGAATATTTTTCCGTATCAGGAAGAGGCAGACGTAATGTTCAATTCGGCCCTTGTTTATGAACTGGCTGTCTTAAAACAGTATGCGGAGCCGGTTCTGTTTTCCGTACCGCGTGACAGCGCAGAGTATGTGGAAGCAAAACGGTTGTTAAAATTCCTGGATTACTTCCTTGGTGTCAGCAGTGAGGAAATTCCGCATAATTCCCTGATCCGGGAGTTTATCGGCGGATCCTGTTTTAAAGTCTGAACACGGACAGTTTGTGTGTGATGTGTCCGACGTGGTGGTGGAGTTGCTTGAAAGTCTAAGTTGACAGCACCCCGGAATCGTGGTAGAATTGGGAGCATTGAGTAAGACAAATGGTCGCTGCCGCAGAAACGAAAGGCTGCGGGAGAGGAAAGTCCGGGCTTCACAGGGCAGGGTGCCAGATAACGTCTGGCGGAGGTGACTCCAGGGACAGTGCAACAGAAATATACCGCCGGCTTTGCCGGTAAGGGTGGAAGGGCAGTGTAAGAGACTACCGCCCGTCTGGTAACAGACGGGGCACATGTAAACCCCACTCGAAGCAAGACCGAACAGAAAGCATAAGGCGGCCCGTCTGCTTTCGGGTAGGTTGCTTGAACCAGGTGGTGACATCTGGTCTAGATAGATGACCATTCAACGACATAACCCGGCTTATCGTCTTGCTCATAACCTGATCTTACGAGGGTGGCGCTTCTTAGTGCCCCCTCTTTTTGTATATGTGGAGAGATCGCTTTGCTTTGGAAACGAGGTGGATTTATGAAACAGCATCGAATGCGCATAAAAAGTACCGGTTTGTTTTTTCTGCTTTGCTTTTGGCTGTTGTTTGTTTTTCCGTCCTATGCGATGGATGCTCCCGGAAGCGGAGGGAAAAACTGGAGTTACGGAAAGGATCATCACTGGACTTACCGGGATCAGGACGGGCAGCTGCATACAGGCTGGCTGTACTATGAAGGGGAATGGTACTGGTTCGATGAGCATGGATGGATGCAGACCGGAGGAACCAGAACCATTGACGGGATCCGTTATTTTTTCTTCAGCAATGGACATATGGCTCATAATCAGTATGTGGATTTAAAGTTTTTGGGAGAAGACGGCCAGGAGGATAAGAAAGGGGAAATCCGGGTGATCGGAACCAGAAAACCGGATTCCGAAGACAAGGATCTGATCACGGATTATCTTTATGAGGTGCCAAGAGGGTGGATCCGGCAATTTGTGAAGGACGGCTGGCAGTTCCTTTTTTACACGAAGAAAACTTACTTTGAGGCTCCATCTACTTCTTCCGGGATCTATTATGTCCGCTACAGTACGGACCGTCGCTATAAAAAAGTGAAGTTTTGTGATGCCGATTCCATCTTACAGGCGTTTGGGGAATACGTCGCCTATAAAGCAGGATGTTACCGGGGAGACAGCGCCGTAATGCAGGAATACTGGAAAGTCAGTCCGGTGCTGGAACGCATTTTGGAGATCCCGGATTACTATGCGGAAGATGCAGGCTTTTGTTTTGGAACATTGTTTTCTGCCTATGTAAGCGGAGAAAAAACGGAAGAACTGCGCCGGAAATTTCCAGAACTTTGCGAAAAACTGGAAATGATCCTGCATCAAAAAGAAGAGCCGGCAGATCATTCTGCCAGCTCTTCCCATGTCTCATAGAGTTCTTCCAGTTTTTTCTGGAGGGACTCTTTTTCATTATTCAGTTCTACCAGGCGTGCTACATCGGTGTAAATTTCTTCCTGTGAGAGCAGCGCGTCAATTTCACCATCACGGGTTTCCAGACGATGGATTTCGTCTTCGACCTTCTTTAAGTCATTCTGGCGTTTACGGATGCGCGCCTGTTCTTCTTTCTGGGCTTTCCAGTCCAGCTTTACCTCTGTTTCCGCTGTGGATTTTGCCATACCGGGAACGCCTGTGGCTTTTAAATTTCCGTTTGCTGCAGCTGTTCCAATCGCACGGTCGCGTTCTGTGTGTTCCGAATCCACGTAGAGCTCTTTCATGAGATCCTTCTTTTCCAGATAGTAATCGTAGTTACCGATATAATTTAAGAACGTCTGACCGGTCAGTTCCAGAATCCGGGTTGCAGTCTGGTTGATGAAATAACGGTCGTGGGAAACGTAAAGCACGGTTCCGGTATAATGTTTCAATGCATTTTCCAGAATTTCCTTGGAGGTAATATCCAGGTGGTTGGTTGGCTCGTCCAGGATCAGGAAGTTGGCCTCCGAGAGCATAAGCTTGGCGAGGGAAACACGTCCGCGCTCCCCACCGCTTAAATCGGAGATCCGCTTAAATACATCGTCCCCGGTAAAAAGGAACGCGGCAAGAATGTTGCGGACTTGTGTGTTGGTCAGGTTCGGATAGGCATCCTGCACTTCCTCGAAGACTGTTTTTTCCATATGGAGAACGTGATGCTCCTGATCGTAGTAACCGATATGGACTTTGGATCCCAGCGTGATGGTTCCGGTGTCGGCCGGGAGCATACCGTTGATGATCTTTAATATGGTAGTTTTTCCGGTGCCATTGTTTCCGATGATGGCAACCCGTTCTCCGCGTTTGACTTCCATATCTACATGGGAGAACAGGTGGGTGGAACCAAAGGATTTGCTCAGATCTTTGATGGTGAGGACATCGTTTCCGCTGACAATGTTTGGCTCCAGGGTGATCCGCATCTCATCCTGGATCTCGGCAGGCTTTTCTAAAACCTGGATCTTGGAGAGCATTTTCTCGCGGCTTTCTGCACGTTTGATAGACTTTTCCCGGTTGAAGGATTTTAATTTGGTGATGACCTCCTCCTGGTGTTTGATTTCCTGCTGCTGGTTTAACCAGGCCTTCATCTGGGCAGAGCGGATCATGGCTTTCTTTTCGCTGTAGGCAGTGTAATTTCCAAGGTAGACAGAAGCATGTCCCTGCTCCAACTCCACAACTTTTGTGACAACGCGGTTTAAGAAGTACCGGTCATGTGCTACGATGATCACGGCACCGTTATAGTTTAAGAGATAGGTTTCCAGCCAGGCGATGGATTCCATGTCCAGATGGTTGGTTGGCTCATCGAGGAGGATGATATCCGGGCGGGAGAGCAGAAGCTTGCCGAGGGATACACGGGTCTTCTGACCGCCGGAGAGGGTTGAGACTGTTTTGTCAAATTCGTCTTCCGTGAATCCGAGACCTTTTAATACTCCGGTCAGTTCGCTTTTCCAGGCATATCCGTTTTCCAGCTCGAATGTATGGCTTAAACGGCTGTATGTAGAAAGCATCTGCTCCAGTTCTTCGCCTGAGGCATGCTGCATACGGATCTCCAGTTCCCGGATCTCAAGCTCCATGTCGATGATGGGCTGCTTGACTTCTTTTAATTCTTCATAAATGGTACGGCTGCTGTCCAGATCCTGATGCTGTGCCAGGTATCCGAGTGTTTTGCCTTTTGCAAGGACAACTTCGCCGGAATCTGCAGCGAGTTCGCCGACGATGATCTTTAACAGAGTGGACTTTCCGGCTCCGTTGATTCCGACAATCGCGGCTTTTTCCTGGTCTTCTATATGGAAAGAAACTTCGGACAGGATTTCATCTGTACCAAATGCTTTGCTGATGTGATTGCATGATAAAATCATAGATAACTCCATTTCGTTACGTTTTCTACTATAAGACTTATCAAGTATAATATAGGTTTTTGGCACTTGTAAAGGCTTTCTGTGTATTTTTTGCTCAGGAATTGTTTGAACATTGACATAGATTTCGCAAACGGTTATAATAGATTACAATAGTTTACGTATAGGAGATGTGCAGCATGGAAAACAGAGAGATATCCAAAGCAGTCATTACAAGGCTTCCGCGGTATTACCGTTACCTCGGAGAGTTATTGGAATCAGGTGTAGAGCGTATCTCATCCAATGAACTCAGTACCCGGATGAAAGTGACTGCTTCCCAGATTCGTCAGGATTTAAATAATTTCGGAGGATTTGGCCAGCAGGGCTACGGGTATAATGTAAAATACTTATATACAGAAATCGGTAAAATTCTTGGAATCGACCGCCAGCATAACCTGATCATCATCGGTGCCGGAAATTTAGGACAGGCGATTGCGAATTATGCAAACTTTGAAAAGCGTGGTTTCATTATCAAAGGAATGTTTGATATCAATCCAAGACTGATCGGTCTTGTGGTACGCGGTATAGAGATCCGTGGTGTCGACGATCTGGAACAGTTCATCAAAGACAATAACGTCCAGATGGCGGCACTGACCATCCCGAAGACGAAAGCACCGGAAATCGCGGACAGGCTTGTGAATGCGGGAATCAAGGCAATCTGGAATTTTGCGCATGTGGACCTGAATGTACCGGATGATGTCGTTGTTGAAAATGTACATCTTTCGGAAAGCCTGATGCGCTTGTCCTACCGGGTATGCAGCATGCAGGACCGAAAGAAAGAAGAAGAGCAAAAGAAGGCGCAGGGCGAATCATAACAGAACCGTGTGAAGGGGAAGCGCGTTATTGTTCACAGGCTGGTTTTTGAACAGTAATGCAAGGGCCGGCAGGCAGGGGTAAGCGAATTCTCCTGCCTGTCGTTTTTTGCTACATGGGAAAATGAGAGTTGCCGGGCACGTATGCGCAAACAGCAGCAAACGATGTCCTATTCAAGGAGGCGGAACATGAATTATGCAGTAACTGCACAGCAAATGAAAGCAGTCGACCAGAATACAATCAGGGAAATCGGGATTCCGTCAATGGTTTTGATGGAGCGCGCAGCGCTTGCAGTTGCTAAGACAGCAGAACGTATGGCAGCCGAGCGGGGATGGGGAAAAAATGCCCATATTCTTGCGGTATGCGGGACAGGAAACAATGGGGCAGACGGTGTGGCAGCCGGGCGGATTTTGCAGGAACGCGGCTATGAAGTCAGCCTTTTCTTTGCCGGAAATGCGCAGTACGATTCGGAAGAGATGAAACATCAGAAGCGGATTGCAAAAAATTTAAATGTGCCGAAACTATCGGCAGAAGAATATGAAAACGCAGATTGCGACATCATTCTGGATGCCTTGTTTGGAATTGGTCTTGGCCGCGATATTACCGGGGAATACCGAAAAGTACTGGAAATACTGGAACGCATACGTGAGCGGTGTGATGCTGGTGTGATCGCAGTCGATACACCATCCGGAATTCATGGAAGTACGGGAGAAATCATGGGAGCAGCACTGGCTGCCGACGTGACGGTAACGTTTGGATATCCAAAAACAGGACTGTTATTGTATCCTGGAAAAAAATATGTTGGAAAACTTGAGGTGGCTGATATCGGCTTCTCAAAGATCAGCCTGTTAAAGAGCGGATGGGATGCAAAGGTCCTGACGCCGGAGGATTTAAGCAAGCTTCCCAAACGGCAGGAAGACGGCAACAAAGGGACTTTTGGAAAAGTCCTTGTGATCGCGGGAAGCCGTGGAATGAGCGGGGCTGCTTATTTTACAGCGCTTGGCGCATACCGTACGGGAGCGGGGCTGGTGAAAATCCTTACTGTGCCGGAAAACCGGACAGTCTTGCAGACGCAGCTTCCGGAGGCAATCGTATCCTGCTATGATCCGGATGAAGAAGAGACCATGCAAACAATACTGGAAAAGGAGTGTGCCTGGGCTGATGTGATCGCAGCGGGACCCGGACTGGGGCAGGATGCTTACACAGAGTATCTGTTGGAAACGGTTCTGTCCGACGCTTATGTGCCGATTGTTCTAGATGCAGATGGGTTAAACTGTGTGGCATCCCATCCGTATCTGACACGTTATTTTACAGAGAATATTATTATTACACCGCATATGGGCGAAATGAGCCGGCTGACCTCGGTTCCGGCAGCTGATCTGAAAAAGGCACCGCTGGAAGAGGCTAGGGCCTATAGTGCCCGTTATGGCACCGTTTGTGTGTTAAAAGATGCAGTTACTGTGATCACGGATAAGGATGGCGGTACCTGGATCAACCAGAGCGGCTGCAGTGCCATGGCAAAAGGCGGTTCCGGCGATGTCCTGACCGGCGTGATCGCAGGTCTTTTGGCCCGCGGCATGGAATGTGCTGAGGCAGCAGCGTTTGGCGTGTATGTTCATGGACGTGCGGGAGAGTATGCGGCAGACAAATTTGGAGAAAACGGAGTGCTTGCCACGAATCTGGCAGACAGTATTTTAAAATAGATAGAAACGAGGAACAAAATTAAATTATGAATCACAGGCAGTATACACGGGTTTATGCACCGGTAGATTTGGACGCAATCAGGTTTAACATGGAGTCCATGCGCAGGAATATTGACAAAAGCACTGGTATGATCGGAGTCATTAAGACAGACGCGTATGGTCATGGATCTGTCCCGGTGGCGGAGGCGATTGAGGACTATGTGGATGGGTATGCGGTAGCAACGATCGAGGAAGCCATGCTTCTTCGCCGCAATGGCATCAAAAAAATGATTCTGATCCTGGGTGTGACACATCCATCTGCCTACCAGGAACTGATAGAAAATGAAATCCGGCCGACTATTTTTACCATGGAACAGGCAAAGCCTTTGTCGGATCTGGCCGTCAGCATGGAGAAAACAGCCCGGATTCATCTTGCACTCGACACCGGAATGCGCCGGATTGGTATGGAAGCAGATGAGTCCGGCGCGGATCTGACAGCAGAAATCGGCAATCTTCCAGGCATTGAGATCGAAGGACTGTTTACCCATTTTTCCAGGGCAGACGAAGAAGAAAAAACATCTGCCATGACGCAGTTAAACCGTTATCTGCATTTTACAGATTTATTAAAGGAACGCGGAATTGAAATTCCCATGAAACACTGTTCCAATAGTGCAGGAATCATTGATTTGCCACAGGCAAACTTAAACTATGTTCGCGCCGGTATCACCATCTATGGAATGTATCCGTCTGACGAAGTGCAGAAAGACCGAGTGCCGCTAAGACCGGCACTCGGCCTGAAATCGTTTGTCACCTATGTAAAGGAGATTGGACCGGGAGAAGAAATCAGCTATGGCGGCACCTATGTAACGGAACGCACCATGCATGTGGCTACTGTTCCGGTGGGGTATGGAGACGGTTACCCGAGAAGCTTATCCAACCGTGGCTATGTTCTGGTAAACGGAAGACGCGCGTCAATTCTGGGCCGTGTCTGCATGGATCAGCTTATGATTGATGTCACGGATATACCAGGTGTCTGTGTCGATACGCCGGTAACCCTGATCGGAAAAGATGGCAAAGAAGAGATTACCATGGAAAAGCTGGCTGAGCTTTGCGGCGGCTTCCATTACGAGATGGTCTGCGATATTGGAAAGCGGGTACCGCGTGTTTATTACCGCGGGGGGCAGGTTGTCGGAACCATGGACTGCTTTAAGGAATAAGATAATCACAGGAAGAGATATCTTGTGCTGCTGTTTGTGTCATTGAGGACAGAAACAAAACGTCACTGCGATACGGAAAAAAACAGGCAGGTATAGACTGCCTGACATCAGGCAATAATACCCTTGAAAACCAGTGACGGAGAGTGATACTGTGATTATCAGACGAGGGGATATTTATTATGCGGATCTGCGACCGGTGGTAGGCTCAGAGCAGGGAGGCGTGCGCCCGGTTCTCATCATACAGAACAATGTAGGAAACCGGCACAGCCCTACCGTGATCTGTGCAGCCATTACATCCCGTATGAACAAGGCAAAGCTGCCGACGCATGTGGAATTGTCTGCACGAAAAAGTGATATGGTCAAAGATTCTGTCATTTTATTAGAACAGCTTCGGACGATCGACAAACAGCGTTTGAAGGAGCGGATCTGCCATATTGATGATGAATTATTGGAACAGGTAAATCAGGCGCTTATGGTAAGTCTGGATCTGCCTACATAGTTCGCCATTGACGAAAGACGGGAAGTTTAGTAAACTGGAAACGATATAGTGTATACAAACAAAAGAGAAAAGAAGGAGATAAAAATCAGTATGGACGATGTCTGTTTGCGCCTGCTCTCACTGGCAGGTGTAATGATCCTTTTTCTGGCTGCAGGTTACGTGATCTGGAAATATGTCCGGTCAAGGCAGGAAAATGTAACGGAAGAAGATATTATGACCATGGTGAATGAGGGGCATGAGCAAGGCGTGCTGGAATCCAGCGAAGCGGAGATGATCACGAATATCTTCGAATTCGATGAGAAAGAAGCCGGCGATATCATGACCCACCGCAAGAACATTGTAGCGCTGGATGGTTCTATGACTTTAAAAGAAGCGGCGCGTTTTGTCTTGAAAGAAGCAAGCAATTCCAGATATCCGGTATACGGAAAAGATCTGGACGATATCATCGGCACCGTACATATGCGGGACGTACTGGTTCATGCAGAAAATCTGCAGGAATCGCGCATGGAAATTGCCAATGTTCCGGGTGTTTTGCGTCCGGCGCATTTTATTCCGGAAACACGCAACATCAATTCCCTGTTCCAGGAAATGCAGTCCCAGAAGATCCATATGGAGATCGTGATCGACGAATATGGACAGACTGCCGGAATTGTCACTATGGAAGATATTCTGGAAGAAATTGTAGGAAATATCCTGGATGAATACGACGTGGACGAGCAGTATATTGTCCGTGGAGAAGGCGATGCGCTGATCATGAGCGGTATGACGCCTCTGGAAGATGCCCAGGACGAGCTTGGCATTACGTTTCCGGAGGAAGATCTGGAAAATTATGATACCATCAATGGGCTTCTCATTTCCCGCCTTGACCGGATTCCGGGAGAGGAAGAACAGCCGGAAATCCAGTACCTCGGATACCGTTTCTGCGTATTGAAGGTAGAAAATAAGACGATTCATTCCGTAAGAGTAACAAAAATGGTAAATGTCAAGAATAATATGTCATTTTAATACGAAATAGCAAAATGCACAAATACAGGCTGATATAATGTTAATATCATGTCTATATTTGTGCATTTTTACTAAAAGTACCATTTTGTCCAGACGTTTGGACAAATTTGTAGACACAGATACTTATTTTTACGCATGGCAAACAGGCATACCGCGTATGCCGATTTTGTCCAGATGTGTGGACATTTTATGCTATTTCTTTTTCCAACATCTCACGCGATGATAGACCACCAAACATAGGACGGGGATAATCGTTCATCCATGTTTCTACGCGCTTCACTTCTTCATCGGAATAAACCGCTATATCCGCGCCTTTCTCGATGTGCCGCCGTATCATTTTATTTTGATTTTCGTTACTCCCGCGCTCAAAACTGCAATACGGGTGGCAATAGTAAGCTATCGTGCGTTTCTGGTCTCTTACGAGTGCCGAACGCTCCACACCTATCATATCTAAAAATTCAGTTCCGTTATCCATGGTTATCGTCTTAAAGGTTTTCACAAAGTTTTCCGCACCATAGGTTCTTTCTAAATCGTCCAGAACTTTCACAACACTACATTGCGATTTATCCGGGATTTTGAAAATGTATTCGTAACGGGTCTTTCGTTCTGTTAGAACGAGCAAGCAATCCTTATTGCCGCCTTGACAGCCCACGACCGTATCCATTTCCCAATGTCCGAAATCGTTTCGCTCCATTATCTCTTTCGCACGATCTTCGATACTGCGCCCTTTGATGTTGTTCTTTGAGATTTTGGAAATCTTTCTCATATTGCGCTTTTTTCGCTTCGACTTCACCGGAAGATGTTTGTTCGTTACGTTCAAGAACAATCCCTTATCAACGTAGTTATACAGGGTATTAAGACATACTTCTGTCTTAAATTTCAAGCCATTCTTCTTGATGTGCAAAAGGACTGCTTCCGGGGAATATCGTTCTTCCAGAATCATCTTTTCCACAAAGCGGATAAAAGCAAGGTCGTTTCCTACTTTGGGTTCTCTGCCTTTTTCTGCTTTATTAAGGTCTGCTTTCGCTTGCCCGGTATCCGCACAGTATTTCTTGTATGTTCTCAATTCAGAATCTAACATTTCAACTGTACCGCGCCGAATCTCACGGTATATTGTCTGATAATGCCGACCCAACAGATCAGCAATTTCCCTTACACTCTTTTTATCGTTCCGATATGCTTCAATAGCATATCGTTCTCTTTCCGTCAAATCTTTTCTCTTTCCCATGCCACGCACCCCGTCTTTTGTTTTATTAAGACTACGGCAAAACGGGCGGTGTGTAAAGTGTAAAATGAACGCAAGCGCACTTGACACACCACCCGCTTTGCCGTGGGTGCGTGGCATGGCTCCCAACTCAAGGTCGTTCACCGAATAGCCCCTACAAGGGGAACAACCACGCTCCATAGTCGTAAAATCGCACGTCGCACGACTTTGCGGCTATGGTAGCGAGACTGTTCCCCTTTTCCAACCGGACCAAGAAAGGCGTTTTAGGCTTGTCGTTTTACGACTGCGCCACCCACTCTCATTGCCGAGTCACGCATAGCGCCCACCCACTCTGGCTAGTCTCCGACGGTTACTCCCCATTATTATTTAACCGTTCTCTACAACAACAACGTAAAGTCCCACTCCCTCCGTTTCCGTTCACTGGCTGTCTCTACCACTACGTTTTCTCAATGCACAACGATATACCGACCGCTACCGCCTATATCTGCCGAAAGGCTTCTTGTTCCTTTTCTACAGCATTTCGTCCGCTGTTCCCTGTTTCGATTTCTTTGTTTCAAGCATAGGCTCTTTCAATAACACCATGTACCTTTAGAATCATATCCACTTATACGGTACGTTCCATTCTTTCTTTGGGTACAGGAGTATATTTCTTTTGCACTAGTTGAAACGAAAAATCTTTACAGAAACATCTGACTTAATGATTTCGCAAAGGACAATAAGCGTTTCGTTACGATATAGCAATACTGTCTTAATTATCGTTTTTTCATTTCGATACTCCGTTATGAGACTTAGTTTTTAAATAATAACACCGCAGAGACGTAAACGTATTTCTGCGGTGAAAGAATCATAAAGATTATAAAATTATTACTGTTAAGAGTAATAATTATTGATTAAGAAAAGATAGAAGATTATGCCGTGAAAGCGTTGTCCACCCCTACGGGGATGTACGCGGGTCAAAAGGTCGAACCGCCCAAAGGGCACCCGGTTCTCAAGATTTCCTGTGTTTATCCCGGAGATTTCCCTCTGTCCGTCTAAAATCTGTGCGTTCCATTTCCATTCCCCTTTCTGGCTTTCCTTTATTCGTTGTCATGCACTTGTTACTTACGCATCATAGCAGACTGGAACCAGAAGAAAAGGGGTAAAATGTACTACCCAAATATTTTTTGAATTTTTACATGGGGGGGTACATAAGGTTTTATGTTGTGTTGTAAAAATTAAAAAAATATCCGTGCAGCCCCTTTTCTTCTGGTTCCAGTCCGCTAAAAGCAGATGCCGTAACAAAGCACATTGACAACTGAATAAAGAAAATCCAGAAAGGGGCTTGAAAATGTACCGTGACAGATATTTAGACGAACAGAGGGAAATCTCCAGAAAGAACGGAAGCACGAACTGGTTCAAACTTGAACAAATGAAGTTTGAAACGGTTCGGGAACCGGAAGATGAAGTCCGCAAGGATGAAATCTTCGCAGACGTTGATAAAAATATATTCTGGTATGATTAATAAATCCCCGGCGAAAGCCGGGGAATAAAAGAAAGGAAAAAATCCATGAAAGATAACAAAATCACCCGTAAAAAATACCGTCTGGAAGTGCTTGAAAGAGCATTGAATAGCATCTACGATGCAATCGAAGATTATGATAATTCGCTCAAATACAACACAGAGGACCTTACCGAAGAACTTGACAAGCCAGAGGAAGAACAAAGAGAGTGGACTATTAAAGATAGACGCGAAAATATAGAGCAATTTACCCTCAAAATCGAAGAAGCTAAAAAGTTAATTACAGACCTCGAAAAAATGGTGTAAGGCGAAAGCCTTGCACCTGTTTTAAATTACAGAAAATTCAAGCCCCAAGGAGAATATAAGATGTACGATTACTACGGAGCAGTAAAAGAAGATGTATTGAAATACATTGAGGAAAACGTCGATATGGAAATCACTGATTTCAATGAACTGGAAAACCAGTTAGTTGAAGACCTGTGGGCTGAGGACAGCGTTACAGGTAATGCGTCTGGCTCCTACACATTTTCCAGAGCAGAAGCACAGGAATACGTTGAGGATAACAAAAACCTCGTTCGGGAAATGTGTGATGAATTTGACTGCAAACAGAGAATCATGGAAAACTGGTTCGATAATGATTACGAGTCCATTGACGTTTCGCTTAGATGCTACGTTCTGAACAGCGCCATAAGCGCCGCCCTTGAAGAACTCCGCGAAACGGCTGAATAAGTCGCAAGCCCCTTTCTGGAAGATTCAGGGAAAGGATAAATTATGTACAACATGACATTTGATATTAAAGGAATCCAGTATAAACGCGTAAGCAAGCCAATGGCTAGAAAGGCATATGACACAGGCAAGGATGTTGTAATTTGCGCGTGCAAGTTAAGACCCGGCAAGCCGTGGTATCCAGAAGCTATCATTAACAATCTTTCTAAAAATAGCTTCAATAGTTCCGTAAATGAATATGAATGGTACAACTGTAATGCAGAAGCCGGATATTATGCCGCATTCTACATTGAAGTATAAGAAAAGCCCGGGGATAATCTCCGGGCTAATTTTGTCCAGACGTTTGGACATTTTTAAAACTGGTAGTATTTCATTTGATTATATGGTGTATCTACCGTTTTTAAGCTTTGGGGTTCACCGAAGCTATTGAGAAGCATTTCCAGTTCTGAGGGAGTCAAAAGCATAGTAGTGTGCGATCCAGAAGAAAGGTTTCTGGTGGACCAATAGCGTTTCTTATTTTTGATGCTATCGAACATATCTTTCGTTATGTACTTTGATATGTAATGGGAAACACGGGTGGTGCTTTGTACCTGTGTGGCTGTTGTAAAGCCATACGGGAAGCCGCCGATATTGTAAATCGGTAAGCCGCCTTTTGTGGTATGCCCGGAATACTGGAACTTCCATAGTGACATATCCATGTTACTAAACACACCATGCAGATGATAGCGCCCGGACTTATGCTTTTCGGGTACAATAAGATACTTTGTATCTGTTAAGGAGTGATCTCCCATATATCTGAGGAAATCTGTCATTGTTTTGGTTACTTCATTGTAATTGAATGAATCAACCTTTTGAGGATCA
This sequence comes from Clostridium sp. AF32-12BH, assembly GCF_003477935.1. Classification (NCBI taxonomy): domain Bacteria; kingdom Bacillati; phylum Bacillota; class Clostridia; order Eubacteriales; family Clostridiaceae; genus Clostridium; species Clostridium sp. AF32-12BH. The sequence goes on from NZ_QUEH01000012.1 coordinate 65,245, forward strand.
AAAGTAAAAGTCAAGAACCATTCCCATACATTGTCTCTTGCATAGTTATAGATTTTATTTTTCGTTCGATTATAAGAAACATAAAACGAGTGGAGTGGATTTTCTTCCTTTATCTCTTTTTGTGGTTTCGTACCGAAAGCCATAAAGGAATAAAGTTCGTAAATGTCATTATCACGTTCCACGATAAAGGAATCTTTTTCTTTTTCGTGACCCGTGATAGCATTGGAATAGTAAACTATTTCCGTAGATTCAAGATATTCAGAAACTTTTACATTGTACATTTTGTCAACCCTTTCATTTTGTCCAGATGTGTAGACAAAGTGATGAAATAGAGAAAAATCTGCGATTTTTCTCGGTTAAGTGTTGCCATAGTCAAGTAGGCAACACCTAACCGCCCGATAGCCAGGATTCTTTTTGATTATCCGTGATAATTCTATGGAATGAAATGGGCTACGCGGTAGCCTTTTTTCTCCTAAAGTTAAAGACCATTTCTTTCCATACGACCTCTATGCGCTCTTGAACTTCTGCGGCGGCATCAGAGGGCGAAAGACCGTCTTTCAGTTTATTGGTATAGAATCGGTCGGGATAGCATCCGTATTTGATACGGAACTCTTTTTCAATCGTAGGGTTTTCTGTTTCTCTGGAATTTCTTTCATAATATGCCATAATGTTTCTCCTTTGGATTTATTTGGTTTTATTACTGTCTGGTATGTTATACAGACAGGTCTTTGAAATGCGGCACAGGGAACAGGAACTTTTGCAAGTGTATCCTGTCTTTTTGCAATCGCGGTAGCTTCTGCAAAACTTCTGTGCGCATTGGTAAAATTTACATGATTGCATGGACTTCTCCTTTCATTTTGTCCAAACGTTTGGACATTTTGTCGGAAAGAAAAATAAATTGTCCGAACTGGTTTACCACAATCCCCCATTCTGATACAATAAACATGAATGGGGGTGCGGTATGGAAATATTGATACACTTGTTATGCAAACTCGTTCCATGGTTAATATCAGTAAAATATTTATGGGACAGTTTAAATAATTGGTATTGTAAGTACGAAAATTATAAGTTGGATAAAAAACAAGTTCGTGAAAATATCTTAAATAAAAGGCGATATGATTGGGGCACAGGAAAAGAATTAAACTGGCGCTACAAATGGAACTCAAACAATCCCAAGGAACATAAATGGATTGAATTTATTTTTGTACTAATAAAATCAACCATTCTATTTTTAACCTTATCTGTTCTGTTTAGAGTAATGGACATAATAATAGTAAGAGATATATTCCCATTAATTTATTAGCCGAATAGCTTTGAAACAAAAGAAAGCAGTCCTTTTGATGTTTTTCCAGTCCCGGTAATACTATTTCGCATTTCCTTAAATGTTTTGATGAACAGGAGAACCAGTTTGTAAATGGTGAATAAGCACCCGGTAACTACTAGAATATACGTCATATAGAAAACCGGGTCTCCCATTAAGTAACGGTATAGCCCGACTGTTTCAAGAACGGGTATACCGTTAGTAATTCCAGATTGAGCGGAATTACCAAGGTCAATAACGTAAGTATTAACTTCCACCAAGGTATCGTAGAAGTTCGTCATTGCCGTTACAACATTTCCAATAAATGTGAAAATGAAATCAAAGAATGAAACAATGCTTTCTAAAATATTTCCATTTAAGAAGCCCTCGCCCGAGGGTGGGGTGATAGGCTTAATATTAGTTAGGAGAAAATAAAGCATAAGACACCGCCTTTCTAAATATGCATCTTATCAATTTTCCTACGGATTGCCGCAATTACCGTCATAAAGATTACAAAGTAAGCACAGGATAAAAGCAAAGTCCATAAGGAAACTCCAAAAACAGGTAATTGAAGATTCTTCATATATTCAATGCCTTGCATCATGTCCGAATGAATAAGCGCGGAACTTGCCGGGATATTGAAAACCAGAACAATAAAGCGCAAACAATTAATGAACAGAATCATCAACAAGATGATAATAAGGAGCGCAATCATAAAAAGATTGAGGAAGTTATGAAAACCAGAATCGTTTTCACCCTCTTCTGGCTCACTAGGTCTCCAGTTTGGCAATGCTGTTGTAATTGCCGCAACAATAGCCGCGGGAAGCGTTTTAACAAGGTCAATTAATTCTGTCAAAGAAAATGTTCCTAACTTACTTAGGATATTTGTTAAAACTCCGAGAAGTGAGCCGAGTCCTAGGGCAGTAAGAACTTCTCTTAGAATATCCGATAAACCACTTAAATCAGCGCCGATTTTCAGATTACTAAGAGTATCTAATAAAGCCTTTAGCTTATCTGCAATGTCAGTCAATTTCGTACCAGTCAAATCTTTTAATCCGCTAAGTAATCCAGATAAAGTGTCAAGTCCGAGAGCAGACAAAGCGAGTTCCAATGCTTTCATAAATGTATCTCCATAATTGTCGATACTCCATGTTTTAAGGGAATCTACAATATCAGCAAGACTTACAGCCATTTTCAAAAGAGGGGAACTGTTAGCTAAAGCAGAACCGATAATGCCGCCTAGATTATCAATATTAGGAAGATTCGCTAATTTCGCAGAAAGCAAGTCTCCAATATTATCAATACTGATTCCTAAGTCAGCCATAGAACTGCCAATCCATGCTTCAATATCCCAATCGACAATATCTTGCAAGCCTGTTGATATTAGTGACAGATAAAGCAATGCACTTTCAAAGAATGGAATATCTTTGATTGCGTTCACTATGCTATCTTTAATTGTTGTCGGTAATGCTTGAAACAACGTAAAGATATTAGGAATAATATTAACCCCCGCAAGAATAGAAGTAATAATTCCAATAATACTTGAAAAGGAACCAGAATAATCCGGGGATGTTGTAGTGCCACTGCCCGTGCCAGTTCCCGTACCCGGCTTTGTTTCTGTACCGGGTTTCGTTGTTGTACCGGGAGCGGTTACAACACCCGCGGCTGAATTAACACCTGTAACGGTTTGGAGAACATTTTTTTCAGATTTAACCATATCAATAATATCACCATTAAGTGATACCGTAGTTAAGTCCATAAGAGCGTTCAGTGAGCAAATTTTTCCGCTATAACAAAGACTTAACAAATTAAAGTCTTTAGCGGGAATATATTGTGCAGCTTTTTCTATACTTCGCGTGCCAGAAAGCACAGGGAAAGGCATAGCACCAATAAATTCATATAAACTTGTATAACTAGAATCACTATTATAATAATCTGAATCTGCACCTGTGTTATATTCATACAATCTGGAAATACTGCTTAATTTATATTCTGCATTGTGGACTTTCATAGTTGAATATCCATAATCTGCCGTCGCCGCGTTATGATAATAAAGATATACATTATATCCACTAGTCGCCCCGAACGCGACTGTATTGGGTGTGTAAATCACTTTTTGATAAGTAGGAATAGACCCACTAATCAAAGAATCATAAGGATATAAATAATAATGTTTAAAGCTATCAATAGGTTTAATATTAAAATTAGAAGCATCAATATCAGTCAAGGAATATAACCGATAAAGTTGTCCCTCATATGCAAGCGCATTCATTGCATAAGCAAATGCGGCTTTATCTTTTTCTGTAAGACTAACTGAATAACCGCTTCCAGTTGATGAATTATCCAACTTATTTTTTAAAGAAACAAAATCCTGTTGAGTTAATTCGACTTCTTTTTTTGCGCTTCTATAAAGATAAGCAAATTTAACAGTAGAAAAGCTTGTTTTAAAAGTTTCAATCTGGTTTGTTATTACTTCTGCAAAACTTTCTGTAATATTAGAACCATAAATAGCCCATAAAATCATCATCGCGGCGCCCACGCAAGGAAGCACAGCACCTACAACATGCGCACTAACTTCACTGTCAGATTCCGTAATGACGTTTGCAAGGTTAGGGTCCTCTGGAACAGGTTCGGGATTGTATGCCGCTTCGACCTGTTCCGGGGTTAATGGCACAAGACTGTCTGGGTCGAAATCATCAATGCAGTTTGCGCCCGCACCAAGGATTGCGTCAATATCATCACTGTCAATTTTGATTTCATCCGGGATGGTGGATGTATCAACCACAGGGCGATAATAAGGATAGGTTGGTGTTGTACTGTCTATGCCGGGACCGTGGTCTGGGTCTTGATCGGGATTGGTTTCGAAATCTTCAACTCCGAAATCGGTATCAATATCGATGTTGGTATCTGTGCTTTCAATGCTTGCAGATGATTCTGGAATGTTACTGGGTGTTGCTTTTGTACTTGCATATGCTGAAAGGGGATTTTCTGTTAAAATACAAAAAACAAGCATGAGGGAGATAATCTGCTTGCTTTTTCTCTTTAAATGTTTGAATACGTTATCCATAGCATTTAGTTCCTTTCTGTAATTTTGTCCAGACGTATGGACATTTTTATTATGCCGTGTGAGCGTTGTCCACCACTACAGAGATGTACGCGGGTCGCAAGCGAGAGCCGACACCACAAGGCACTGTTTTTATCCAGACGTTTGGACATTTTAAGGAATGTTGATTTTCGGGTTCATTTTCTGCATGGATTTATTTCTTAATGGTTTTTCGGTTCATTTCTTAACACTGGGGCTTTTCTTTGCCAAAGGCAAAAGAAAAGCCCCCATGTGACCTCAAAAGAAAATGAAATCACAGATTTACAACTAATCCGTAATTGTCCCGGTAAAATTGCGATAGCTTATATTTCCAGTCTTTCATGCCCCAATCAAAGTCAAGCGGTATGAACTGCGTATCATAAAACACGTTCTCAAACAGCTTGTCATTGATTGGCACAGCATGAACAGAACTGGACATATCCGCAATATTTACTAACTTGTAGTAAAGATTCTTTTCGTTTTTCGATACGACCACAACTATCTGCGTCTGGTTTCTTAATCGGTTATAAACCATTTCGGCTTCAATCGTGGTGTAAACGAAAAGGCAGTTCTGCTTGCCTATGGTGTTGATGAAGATTGAGATTTCCTTTAGCTTCTTATAGTCTTGTGCGTCCAGTCCATTGTATATCTCGTCTATGAACAGGATTTTCGGGTTCAAGTCAAGCGGGAAATCTTCCAACGAGTTGATGTAATAGAAATCATCCCGAGGACTATAGATGTTTGTGTAAACTGGAACGTCAAAAACTTCGTGGAGCATCTTCACCAATTTATAAGCAAAGAGTGTTTTGCCGCTTCTCTGAGCGCCTAAACAGCCAATGATTGTTCCCGGCATTAATTACCACCGCCATTCTCATTGAGGGAAGTTACCTTAATGCCACGAACCAGTTCATTCTGCGTATATGCGGAGAGCAGTGCTTTCAAGTTCTGGGAACTAAAGAAATTGATGTTCTTGTTATGTTGTAACTGCACATCAATATCTTCAAATACCTTTCTCCATTCAGTGAGGTCATACTTCTCGATGAAGTACATAAGCTGAAACTTTAAGTGCATCTGCGTGGAATCCATGTAAGGGATAATGCCGTAAATGGATTTAATCGGGTCTCCAGTATCAACTGGGGCAGAAAAGCCGCTCATTAAAGACTGAAAGTCAACTTGCATTTCATCACCCCCCGATTCTTACGAACATAATGAACGTAAGGATAATGTTAATAATCATAAGGTTTCGTGGAAGTGAATCTTTCTTAAAGAAGTTTCCAAACATGATTGTGGAAAGCTTGCGCTTGTCCTGTACGAAATCAAGGTCTGCCGCCGTAAGGATAGCAATACTGTCACCACCAATCTGTTTAAATTCATCTTCTTCCATGAGACCATTCATGGAACGGTTAAGCATAGATAAGGTTTTTCCTATGTAAACATGGTTTTCTGTGATAGCAATATACATTTTCAATAATTCCTTTCTTAATCGTGAGCGCAAATATCTGCGACATGGAGCATCTGCAAAATAACATAGAGACCGATAATCAGTCCGAATACATAGTCATAGGGGAAATCCATTAGCGTTTCACCCCCCGACCGTCATTGATAGACTTATAGACTCTTACAAGTCCAGAAACAACAAAACCGCCAATATTGATAAAGGCACAGACAATAACAAAATAAGTAAAATACTGTAAGGTTTCCATAGACTACTCCTTTTTTAAGGTATGGAACAAAACGAGAATAGCGCAACAGGCTGTGATAATGGAGCAGGTAAGAATATTATCTAAACGATTGACAACAACCTCTTGATATGCACCGCTTGCGTTAGAATCACTGGCAAGCGTATAAACCTCTAAAGAACCGTCATAAGACTGACCGTGAATATCATCAGTAAGGTCAACTTCTTCCTCGTAGGCTTCGCCGTCCTCGTCTGTTTTGTCAACCGCTTCGCTTGTTTCCATTACGGCTTCGCTTTCCGCTTCGCTATTTGCAAGTTCCGTTTTAATAGCTTCAATTAGTTCAGTAAAAGCGGAAGATGATTCTTCCGAAGTGGTTTTTTCTGGAACAGTTTCTTCGGGTTCTGTTACCAGAACATTCTCCTCAGTTTCCGCTTCAAAGCTTTCATGGGGTGGAGCAGACTCCACAGAGTCCGCTTCGCTCTGGAATAACACGTTATCCTCATTCACGAATTACACCTCGCATTCTTCATTAGTAGCGAGAGTATCACGAACTAAAATCAGTTCGTTCTTCGCGAACTGCCACATTTCCACCTTATCTTTCTGTGCCGCACTTCTGCCACAAGTTTCGATAAGTACATCTAAATCGTGGATACGGGTTTCAATAACATTTAATACTTCTTCTTTCTTCATGCTCCATTTCTCCTTTCATTTTGTCCAGACATCTGGACATTTTGAGCGTTTTTACGCTTCATTACTTCTATATAAAAATTTGTCCACACGTTTGGACAAATTGACTTCGCTTTATGAATCTCTTGCCAAGGTTCAAAACCCCGGGTAAACAAGGCGGGTAGCGGAAAATCTGCTACCGCCCGGATAGCAGTGTGGGGCGCGTTCTCGCTTGTCAAGGGTAAACGCGGGGCGCGGAATAACCGCCCTTGACATACGGAACGCGCCACCTACTGCATACCGCCGCGCTATCATACCGCTAGGCTGAATCGGGCTAGGGGAAACCCGAAAACCGGGAAAACCCCGGACAAGCCGGAGATACCGGGATAGCCGGGGAACCGGGATAACCCGGGAAAATCGCACCCGGTCGGAACGGGGAGGGTAACCAGACCGGGCGCGTTTACTTGTCAATGTGCAAAATGATTACCGTAACGCATTAAGACGCGGGCACTTTAAACAGTTAAGGTGTTATGGCTCTTATGAGTTAAACGCAAAACAGGGGCGGGGAATAAATCCCGCGCCCCCGAACGAGTGCCCCATAATGGGAAAAGCCTACTTGAATGCGTTTTTGAGGGAATTGATGATAAGGAAACCAATTCCAAGACCTGCTGTGATGTAGACAACAGGCATCAGCGCTTCAATGATGATGTTTGCAAACTGAAACATCTGCTTGATATCGAAGTTGATAGCAATACCAGATGCGTCAGTCACGCCATCAGCCGCCCAAGCCGGAACTGCGCAAGCGGCAGACATTACAGCCACCATAGCGCCGGTTTTCGCCTTAGTGCTAAGACTTAAAGCCTTAGAGCGAACTTTCGTAACTAACTCTTTCATAGGTACGTCCTTTCCGTCTCAATGAGACTATTTTATTTATTTCAGCTACCACCCCGGGGAAATCCATTAAAACCCAGGTGTGGTAGGAGAAACCAGTTTAGATTTTCTCTTTCTTACGGTTCATTCTGTCTACCATATAGAGACAGGATGATACAAAGCTAAAGAGAATCATGGCAAGTAAAACAAGGCTCATTTTTACTCCTTTCTTTTGTCCAGACGTCTGGACAAATTCGGCTTGTCCGACTCCACATCTTCATCGAATTTGTGGAAGTACAGGCAGTAGCAGTAATCTAACAGGTCATACAGAATAAGAGCGCCGCCGAGAATGATACCGATAGCGGCAACCTCTTGACCGGGATTAAACATAGTCCTTTCCTTTCTTCGGGTTGACCCCGGCGGGAAAATGTACACGAAAACCGCCGGGGCGAATGTATGTCAAACGCAAACGCGTTATGACCTTATTTAGTTACCGGAGCAGTAGAACCCGGCTTCATGTTCTGGAACTGTTTCAGTTCCACGATACGGAAATCAGCGCGATCACCATACTCCGCATAGGTGCAGACGAAAGTAGCCACATCGCCGCGGCAAACTGCGTCATAGACGTTCTGCGGGCAACGGATTGTTGCTACATCAATACCGTCATTCTGTGCAACATTCAGTCTGAAAGACTTCATGTTCTGACCCTCAGAATTTTTCCAATCACGCGGCTCCGGCTTTCCAATTACTTCTAATTTTGCTTCAATATTTAACATAGTCGTTTCTCCTTTTCTTTGTCGCACCCCGGAATCCCCCGGGGCGGTAATAGTTTATGATTAATGGTACATTTTTCGCTTATAAGTTACATTGCGGATTCATCCGGGTAGATGATGTTAATTTCAATCTTATATTGCTTGCCGTCCTTAGCGCGGCGCTCATCATTCAGATAATGCTCACAGATTTTCTTAACTTTCTCGTTTACGACATCTTCCCAAGTGAGACCTGTTGCCATTCTAAGACGCATATCCGGGATATTAGTATCGCGGACATTCTTCTTTTCTTTCTTGTCCTTATCCTTTGTGGTCTCTGGTTCGCCACTTGCAGCATCTTCTTCGGTCGCAATTTCTTCGGCGGTCTGCGAAGTAGCAAGTTTCTTGATTTCTTTGATTGTGGAACTAGGGTCAACCTGCGCAATGGCTTCATCGTTCAATTTCAACATCGCAACCAACTGAGAACAGGTGAATTTCCGATAATCCTTTTTCAGAAGTTTGGTCGGGAGTCCGGCATCATCATGGATACTATACTTGTTGCACACGTTGATAAAGTTGTACGCTGAAGAACGGGAAAAGCCATACTGGCCTTTAACAAATTCCTCAAAAGTCTTAAAGCCTAACTCCTTATAGAGTTTCTTCTGCTGAAACTGAAGCAGTTCAAAACCGATTTTGACGAAATTCGTTGCAAGGTCTCTAACAAGACCATCAAGAATCTTAATGCGGTCAGTCGTTTCTTGCGAAACCACATCGACCTCTGTTTTTGTTGCCGGGGGATTCATTGCGGTGAAGCCCTCTGGAACTTCATTTGATTCTGTTGCGGATGCGTCAGCGCCGCCAACAAACTCGTTTTCTGCTTTCTTTAATTCTTTTTTATCCATAACATTTACCTCACTTGAACGGATTGTAAACCTCTTTGTTTTCGGCAGATTCTTCACAGAACTTTCTTGCTAATGTTTCAAAGTCGATAGCATTAAGCATTGCCGTTCTCATTTCAACATAAAGGGGATTTGCAGAACCCGTCATAAGGTTCATTGCGATATATCCCTTTAACAGATACGCATTTCCTTTCACGAACTCGTCCTTGCTAAAGCCCGCTTTGTTGGCTACGATAGCGTTGCCGGGAGCAAGGATTTCAGACGCGACTCCGTGTAACTCCGGGTCGCTTCCCATGTAAGTCCAGATAAGGCTTGCAAGGGTTTCTTCCAAAGGTTCTTTGATAACTTCCATAAACATTTTCCTTTCTGCTTTTTGTCCAGATGTTTGGACAATTTGCACAACCCATATAAAAAAATTAGTAGTATGAAGAACTGCTGTTCTTATACTACTAATTATAAAACTCACAAAGAGTAACAAAAATTCCACAGGCTCTTGCAAGCGGGACGGTTTAGTGTTAAAATAGAAAAGATGTTTTTTACGCGACGCGGAGAGCGTGCCTGCTTATCGCGTCGGCGAATGAGGACGAAAAGAGAAAAAGGATAAGGAGCTGTGATTTTATGTCAGGACATTCTAAATTTGCCAATATCAAGCACAAAAAAGAGAAAAATGATGCCGCAAAGGGAAAAATCTTTACCGTGATCGGTCGTGAGCTTGCCGTAGCAGTAAAAGAGGGTGGCCCGGATCCGGCAAACAACAGCAAGCTTCGCGATGTCATCGCAAAAGCAAAAGCAAACAACATGCCGAACGATACCATCGACCGTGGTATCAAGAAAGCAGCAGGTGATGCAAACTCTGTAAACTATGAAGTACTGACCTACGAGGGTTATGGTCCGAGCGGTGTTGCAGTGATCGTTGACACACTGACGGATAATAAGAACCGTACCGCTGCAAATGTCAGAAGTGCGTTCACCAAGGGCAACGGTAACATTGGTACCCAGGGAAGCGTATCTTTCATGTTCGACAAGAAAGGTCAGATCATCATCGATAAGGAAGAGTGCGATCTCGACGCAGACGAACTGATGATGATGGCATTAGACGCAGGTGCAGAGGATTTCTCCGAGGAGGAGGACAGCTTTGAGGTGATCACCGATCCGGATGATTTCAGTGCCGTACGTGAGTCTCTTGAGAAAGAGGGCATTCCGATGCTGGAAGCAGACGTAACCATGATCCCGCAGACCTGGGTTGAGCTGACGGACGAGAACGACATTAAGTACATGAACCGTCTGTTAGACCTTCTCGATGACGATGATGATGTACAGGCCGTATATCACAACTGGGATACCGACGAGAGATAAAAACAGAATCAGGAACATCGTAATGATAAATGATGTTAGAAAAGGCCCGGAGCATTTCGCTCCGGGCCTTTTCGCTGCATATCAGGGAGGCGCAGACGCGCCTTATGCGGATTTTATTTTACTGGTAAACTAAGTTTACATTTTTGAAGGTGACATCTGCGCTGCGTGCCACGAACATACCAACATACACATGGTCGGAATCGATTGCAGTCAGCGGGAAGTCAAAGCCTGCAGATACCGGGGCATTGTCGCCGAAGACGCAGGTGTATCCATCTGGTCCTTTCCGGATCTCAACGTGAACGGTTTCACCTGCTTTGTACACACGGGAAGCGGTGCCGCCGGAAGTGAGCTGCCCGTTCTTTCTTGCAAAACAGTTCCATGGGGATGCAGAGGAGAGCTGAAGCTGTCCGGCTGCAACATAGTCGCCCAGGGTATCGTTGACAACGGTGTCGAGGTAGATATCATCGCGAACCATCAGTCCGAACGAATTTAAAACAGAGGCATTGTAAGCGTTGATGGTAACATCGGCAGAGAGAATAAAGTTTGCGGAAGCCGGAACTTCACGGTAATACATCGCAATTCCATCGCTTCCCTGGTCAAGACCGCCAACCTGCTGCGTTCTGGTAGCGCCGGAGTTGGTTCCAACTGCCATATGAATGGAGTTGTCAGAGTTCCCCTGCAGACAGAAATACATGTTATTTAAGTACTCATAACCGTCGATATTACCGAATACGGTTGGCTTCCAGTCTCCAACCGTCGAAAAGATGCTGCTTACACCGGCAGGCACGGTAAAACTCTGTGCATGATAGTTCGCATTGATGGAATTGCTGTCATACTGCGGAACCTGCGGATTGGAAACAACATAATTTTTGAGTCCGGAGTTTGACTTTAACAGTTCATCGGCAATGAACCAGGCATTGCACTGGGCACCGTAGAGATTGGTGTGTGTGTTGTCGATGCTGACATCGCGGTTGGAAGTCTGTGCATGGCGGTTTTTGACCCCGTCTGCGCCGAGACGTTCATATACATCTTTGGTGCGGGCAGTCAGATCCAGAACCGGAACGCTTTTGCCTACACCCAACTGGCGGATTGCTTTTGCATAATCGCCGCCCTGGAAAGTACCTTCCTCATTCTTTTTACTGCTGGTGATGTGTCCGTCCTCGCCGGTGTAGTTGTTTGCGACATTGCGGCGTACGATCGGAGTTACCAGAATCGGATTAGCCTGTTTGTTTTTTACGGGTTTGATGTACTTTTCGTAGAGATTATACTGAAAAGAACCGCTGGTAGAGACCGATCCGGTCGGATTGGAGTAACGTCCCTGCTCGGTACGTTCATCGTTATGGCCGAAACCGATCAGTACATAGTCACCGGCCTGTACACCCTGAAGCAGCCGCTGATACTGCTCGGTATCGGAGTAGGATTTGGAACTGGTTCCGGATACGGCAAGGTTCTGAATGCTGACGCCCTGCAGATAAAGGCCAAGCTGGGTTCCCCAGCCATAGCGCGGAGAGTAGTAGGTGGTATCGTTAAATGCAGCTGCTGTAGAGTCGCCCACGATCCACACGGTTGGCGGTGCAGACGGCTTGTCTACTGAAACTCCGCCGGTCTGCTGCTCGGTATAGGTTCCGGGAGCGGCAGTGAGTGCTGGATCATTTGTGGCTGAAGAAGCGCCTGCAACAACCGTGGCGGCAGAGACCGGAACGGCAGACAGTGCTGTCGTTACTGCACAGATGCAGCCAAGAAGCAGGGCTTTTATACGTGATGCGTTTTTTTTCATGGGTCAGATTCTCCTAAGTTAAAAATTTGAGGGCCTTTCTGCAAGGCAGAAATGACCCGATGGTGTCCATTATAGACCATGAAAAAAAACTTGCCAATACTTTTGGGGGAAGATTTGGGAGATTGGAAGAATGTTGTAAGAGAATCTTAAAAAACGGGATGCCCGAAACCGGACACCCCGTGAAAAGACAGATATACGGTAATCAGTTGTTATGCCTGATTGCTGCAAATAAAAGAGAATGCCTGGCATATTACCGGGTCAATCTGGCAAGATCCTGATAAAATCCCGGGTAGGAGATATTCACACATTCTGCACCGAGAATTTCTGTTTCGCCCTCTGCCATACCGGCGGTCACGGCAAAGGTCATGGCAATGCGGTGATCCAGATGGCTGTCGATCACAGCGCCGTGGAGTGGTTTCCCACCGTGAATGATCATTCCGTCTTCGGTCTCCTCTACGTCAGCTCCCATTGCACGTAAGCTTTCTACCATAACGGCAATGCGGTTGGATTCTTTTACTTTCAGCTCTGCTGCGTCACGGATGATGGTATCGCCGCTGGCAAAGCATGCCATAGCTGCAATCATGGGAAGTTCATCGATCAGGGTTGGAATGATTTCCCCGTGAATATCCATGCCGTGTAAGGAAGAGGAGCGTACGAGAATATCAGCAACCGGTTCACCGGTCTCTTTCCGGTTTAAGAGGGTAAGGTCACCGTCCATGGCCTGGCATACACGGATCATGCCGTCGCGGGTCGGATTGATTCCGACATTTTTGATGAGAAGCTCCGATCCCGGAACGATCAATCCTGCAGCAAGGAAAAATGCTGCAGAAGAAATATCTCCAGGAACCTGGATCTCTTTTGCGAAAAGTTCTCTGGCGGGCTGAATGATGGCAGTTGTGCCTTCTGTCCGGACATCGGCTCCGAATTCGCTTAACATCAGTTCGGTATGGTTGCGGGAGAGCAAAGGCTCGGTCACCCTGGTTTCTCCGTCTGCGTAAAGGCCTGCAAGGAGAATGGAAGATTTGACCTGTGCGGAAGCAACCGGAGACTGATAGTGGATTCCGTGCAGCGGCTTTCCCTGGATGGCGAGCGGTGCACAGCCGTTTCCATGGATGCTTTTGATATCAGCACCCATCTGGCTTAAGGGATCCATGATCCGTTTCATAGGACGTTTCTGGATGGAGGCATCGCCGGTAAGTGTTACGGAAAAGTCCTGTGCGCAGAGAATGCCGGAGATCAGCCGGGTTGTGGTACCGCTGTTGCCGCAGTCGAGAACCTCATCTGGCTTTTTTAAACCGTGCAGTCCATTGCCGTGAACCAGAACGGTATCGCCGGTATTTTCGATGGAAACGCCCATCTTCTGGAAGCATGATATAGTGGACAGGCAGTCTGCACCCTGCAGAAAGCCGGTGATCTTTGTGGTACCTTTTGCAAGGGAGCCGAACATGACACTGCGGTGGGAGATGGATTTATCTCCCGGAATGGTCACTTCGCCCTTCAGACTATTACATCTTGAAAATTTCATAAGAGTTTCCCCATTTCCCTGATTGCAGCTTAGTGTTTCGGAATCAGTTCGTAATTATATTTTTTCAGCTGTTCCCACGCCCGATGCATGGATTCTTCATCGTAAAAGACAATCTTTAAGGCACCATCGCCCTGTTCCCGGTTGTGGTTGATGCCGATGTTACCGATGCTGATGCCGCGTGCACTTAAAATGCAGGATAAGGTGGAAATCGCACCTGGTTCATCCACAATATCCACGGTAAAGGAGTATTCCGGAGTGACAGAGCCGCGGCGTGTTTCCGAGATGGAATTGCGGTAAGTACGTGATGTGTCAAAGAGCTGGTAAATATCGTTCCCATTCCGGTTCTTTAAGGAAGCAAGAATCTGGTTTAAGGAAGCGATGTAATCTTCCAGCATGGTTATGATATTGCCGGTGTTCGTCATGCAGATCTGTTCCCACATTTCCGGGGAAGAGGATGCAATACGGGTAATGTCTTTAAATCCGCCTGCGGCAAGGCGTTTCATCAGTTCTTCTTTGTTGTCACAGTCGCGGACCAGGTTTACCAGGCTGGAAGCAACCAGATGCGGAAGATGGCTGATGGCAGCCACGATCCGGTCATGTTCATGATAGTCCAGTACGATCGGAATGGCATCGATCAGATTGGCCACTGCAACAATGCGGTCGGTATCCTCTTTGGAAGAATGTGCAGTTGGTGTTACGATATAGTAGGCATTTTCCAGAAGATGATCTGTAGAATTCTCATAGCCTGTTTTTTCGGAGCCTGCCATAGGATGCCCGCCGACAAAAACGTCCTCCATACCCAGTTTCGTGACAACCTGATGGATATCCTGTTTTGTGGAACCAACGTCGGAAATCAGAGCACCAGGCTTTAAGAATGGACGGATCAAAGACAGATACTGTGCATTGTATTCTACTGGTGTACACAGGAAAATGATGTCGCATTCCCTTAACGGTTCCCCTATGCCGTCGAGGATGACGTCCACGATGCCGTCGGCTTTCGCCTGCTCCAGTTTTGCGCGGGTACGCATGTATGCCATGATCCGGGCTGTCGGGCAGGCGCGTTTGATGCCTCTGGCGATCGAACCGCCAATCAGTCCCAGACCGATAAAGCCAAATGTTGTGTCTTTCATGTCGAAATCTCCTAATGGTATATTTGTGTATATCAGTTTCTAATAAGAACACTAATATAAATACTAAATGCTATTCTATGATAATCTGAAAATGTTGTCAATGCTTTATTGCTTTAAACTGCAATAGTAAAAAGCGAAAAGAACTTTGAACGATAGAGATGTATCAGACGATAAGAAAAAATTTTGAAAAATAATTTGTGCAAATCGTATATTCTACTTGAAATTTTCAAACTTTTTTAGTAGAATATCCTCATAGACTAAATTTGGTGTACAGGAGGGAATTATATGAACGTTTATGGTACAAAACAGATCCGAAACGTCGTTTTACTTGGTCACGGCGGGGCCGGCAAGACGACGGTTGCAGAAGCACTTGCCCTGGTAACCGGAGTCACCAAGCGCATGGGCAAGGTTGTTGACGGTAACACCATCAGCGACTACGACAAGGAAGAAATCAAACGTCAGTTTTCCATCTCCACGTCTCTGATCCCGATCGAGTATCAGGGCGATGAAGGCATGATGAAGATCAATATTCTGGATACCCCGGGTTATTTTGACTTTGTCGGCGAAGTAGAAGAAGCAGTCAGTGTGGCAGATGCGGCGATCATCGTTGTGAACTGCAAGGCTGGCATCGAGGTTGGTACGGAAAAAGCATGGGAGCTGTGCGATAAGCTCAAACTGCCTCGTATTATTTTTGTCACCAACATGGACGACGATCATGCAAGCTTCCGTGAACTTGTCCTGAAATTAGAGAGAAGGTTCGGCAGAAGCATTGCTCCGTTCCAGCTCCCGATCCGTGAAAATGAAAAGTTTGTCGGATATGTAAACGTTGTAAAAATGGCCGGCAGACGCTTTACCAATTTAAGTGATTACGAAGAATGCGAGATTCCTGATTACTCCCAGAAGAACCTCGGTATTGCCAGAGATGCGCTCTTAGAGGCAGTGGCAGAGACCAGTGAGGAGTATATGGAGCGCTACTTCTCCGGTGAAGAATTTACACTGGAAGAAATTCAGGGCGCCCTTCGGGAACATGTGATAGATGGCTCTATCGTTCCGGTGCTTATGGGTTCCGGCGTAAACTGCCAGGGATTTAAGACCCTCTTACAGGTCATTGACCGTTACCTTCCGACCCCGGACAAATTCGAGTGTATCGGTGTTGATGTTTCCACTGGTGAGCGTTTTACCGCAAAGTACAACGATCAGGTTTCTTTATCTGCAAGAGTATTTAAGACCATTGTAGACCCGTTCATCGGCAAATATTCCCTGATGAAAGTCTGTACCGGTATCTTAAAACCGGACAGCACGATTTACAATGTAAATAAGGATACCGAGGAAAAAGTCGGCAAGCTGTACCTGCTCCGTGGTAAAGACACTATTGAAGTTCCGGAGCTGCGCGCAGGTGATATCGGTGCCGTGGCAAAACTTGGTGTGACCCAGACCGGCGATACCATTGCTCTTCGCTCTGCACCGATCGTATATCACAAACCGCAGACTTCCACACCGTATACATATATGCGTTATAAGACCGTGACCAAGGGTGACGAGGACAAAGTTTCCAGCGCACTGGCAAAACTGATGGAAGAGGATCTGACCTTAAAGTCTGTGAACGATAAAGAAAACCGCCAGCTTCTTTTATACGGCATTGGTGATCAGCAGCTGGAAGTGGTTGTCAGCAAACTGTTAGGCCGCTACAAGGTTGAGATCGAACTGAGCAAGCCGAAATTTGCATTCCGCGAGACCTTAAGAAAGAAAGTCGAAGTTCAGGGCAAATATAAGAAACAGTCCGGCGGACATGGTCAGTATGGTGATGTTAAGATGATATTCGAGCCGTCCGGCGATCTGGAAAAGCCTTATGTATTTGAAGAGAAGGTCTTCGGCGGTGCAGTTCCGAAGAACTACTTCCCGGCAGTTGAAAAGGGTGTTGCAGAAAGCTGCGTAAAGGGACCTCTGGCTGCATACCCGGTAGTTGGTGTAAAGGCAACTCTGGTAGATGGTTCCTACCATCCGGTAGATTCTTCGGAGATGGCATTTAAGACCGCTGCCATGATGGCATTCAAGAAAGGCTTCATGGAGGCAAATCCGGTTCTCTTAGAGCCAATTGCATCCCTGAAAGTAACGGTTCCGGATAAATTCACCGGTGACGTTATGGGTGACTTAAACCGCAGAAGAGGACGTGTCCTTGGTATGAATTCCGATCACCACGGCAAACAGGTGATCGAGGCAGACATCCCGATGTCCGAACTGTTTGGCTATAACACAGACTTGCGCTCCATGACTGGCGGTATCGGCTTATATGAGTACGAATTCAGCCGTTATGAGCAGGCACCTGGCGACATCCAGAAGAAGGAAGTAGAAGCCAGAGCTGCAAAGGTCGACAAACTGGATGTATAATTCTATGAATACCAGAAGACAGATATCCAGAATATGCTGGATTTATACAGCATTTCTCGCGGTTTCTACAGCAGTGCAGCTCTTCCTTGGTGCGCTGCTGGAACCGTTTGTTCTGATCTTTGGACAGAGCCGTGCGTTTACGCGTGCGGCTCTTCTGGTGTCAGAATTTGCCATGTACGGAATTGGATTTCCGTTGTTTGCCTGGCTCATGGGAAGAATCCCGTCCTGTGAAATGCAAGAAAAAAAGAAGATCAGTCTGAGTCAGTTTTTGGGTTTGCTGGTGTTGTGTTATGGTTTTACGTATCTGGGAAACCTGCTTGGAGGCATTCTGATGGAAGCGGCAGGTACCCTGAGAGGCATGGATTACAGCAATCCTGTCGCTGATCTTGTAGATCAGATGGATCTGGAGATGCTTGTTCTCACGACGGTGATCATTGCTCCGGTTATGGAAGAACTGATGTTTCGAAAGTACCTGGTAGAGCGGCTGGTGCCTTATGGACAGAAAACAGCAGTATTGTTTTCAGGACTCCTATTTGGTCTGTTCCATGGAAACTTTTATCAGTTTTTTTATGCCGCAATCCTTGGTGCTGTTTTTGCGTGGATCTACAGCAGTACAGGAAGACTCCGTTATAATATCGCGCTTCATATGTGTATTAATTTCCTTGGAGGAGTGCTGCCCGTGGTTTTATCACGTGCAGCAGACAGCGGAAATCTGTTTGCATATCTGGGATATGGAGCTTTGAATCTATTTGCATATGTCGCCATGGTGATTGCAGTGATTCTGTTTGTCTCCCATTACAAACGGATTTCCTGGTTTTCCGGCTGGGTATATCAGGAAGAACCAATGGGCATCACTTGCCTGAAGTCGCCTGGATTCTGGGTATTTCTTGCAGGATGTATCTTGTTATTTTTGTTTGGATGATGGATGTAACCATACAGATGAAATTTTTAAAAGCTTAATTTCTTAAATTTTTTTGTTGACAAGTGAAACATAAGAGGGTATGATACAAAATAAGATTAAGTGATGAGAGCGAAGGCGTTCGGACAGAGGTTCGGGCGCCTTTTCTTTTTTTCAAGCTCACTTGTGGCTGTCTGGCAGTTTATCAGCTACGTTCATTTTATCAATGAGGAGGAGAAGAAACCATTATGGATGATATCGACAGAAAAATATTAAAAATTTTACAGGACAATGCCAGGGCTTCCCTGAAAACCATAGCAGAGAATACATTCCTTTCTTCACCGGCGGTATCTGCACGGATAGAAAAACTGGAAAAAGACGGTGTGATTGCCGGATATCATGCGATGGTAGATCCAATCCGGCTTGGATATCACATCATTGCGTTTATTAACCTGGATGTAACTCCGGAGGATAAACCCAAATTTTATTCCTATGCCGAGAGTATTCCAAATGTGCTGGAATGCAACTGTGTGACAGGGGAATATTCCATGCTGTTAAAAGTGGCATTTCAGAGTACGATGGAACTGGATATTTTTATTGGTCAACTCCAGAAATTTGGAAAAACCAGTACTCAGATCGTATTTTCCACGCATGTCGGACCACGGGGTGTGGACGTAGAAGAATAATGCTGAACCAGGAATCCTTTCTTTTCATATTGTAGTAAGAGGGCAATATGGAAAGGAAGGATTTATTTTGCAGGAAACAAAAAAAGTGATTTTGGATGCCGGTCATGGTGGGGCGGATCCAGGAGCTGTTTATCAGGGACGGCGGGAGAAAAACGATAATTTACGCATAGCGCTTGCGGTTGGCCAGATCTTAAGCGAAAATGGTGTGGATGTGGGGTATACGAGAGTGCAGGATGTCTATCAGAGTCCGCTTCAGAAAGCACAGATGGCGAATAACTGGGATGCAGATTATTTTGTGTCATTTCACCGGAATGCCATGCCGGTTCCCGGGACCGCGTCTGGAACGGAAGGTCTGGTTTTTGCAAAAGAAAGCGAGGCCGGGCGGCTGGCGGCAAACATCAACACCGAACTTCGGCAGTCTGGCTGGAATGACCTTGGAATCATAGAACGTCCGGGGCTGATCGTGCTCAGAAAAACGGAAATGCCGGCTGTTTTAGTGGAAGTTGGATTTTTAGACAATGAGGCGGATAACCAGCGCTTTGATGATCAGTTTGAGCGTACTGCTTCCGCCATTGCAAATGGAATCCTCATGACATTAAAGAGTCCGGAGGGGCAGCAGGAATATTATCAGATCCAGGTTGGTGCATATTCCGACAAGGATCTTGCGGACAGACTGCTGGGACAGCTGCAGGCAGCCGGATATCCGGCATTTCTGGTGGCTCAGAATGGTTTGTATAAGGTGCGGGTAGGAGCCTATCTCAATCTGGACAATGCTGCCTGGATGGAAAAAACACTAAGAACAGCCGGGTATCCTACGCTTTTGGTGCAGGAGCCGGCTGTTTACTAAAAGAGTGAAGAAAGCGGGAAAATGCAGAAAACGGGAGGAGTGCAAAAAACAGGAAATCTGGTAGCTGAGGATGCTTTTGGGGGTTATAAGCCTTCTAAGTCAAATGCGGGCGTATATTCTTCTTTGGCACTGCTTTTTTCCTGCATAAATCCCATGGTAAGACCAAGATCTAAAGCAGCGTCAACGACCTTCTGGTATTCGTAGCTGGTAATGCGCCGGTTTAGTTCCGGATACATGGAATTTTTTTCATAAGGTGTATACTGGCTCATGAGGCTGATGTAAAAACTGTCTTTGGGCAGATTTTGGGCGATCCAGTGGAGAATCCGGATGGAGTCATCTTTTTGCCCGGGGAGAACCAGGTGCCGGATGATGACACCACGGTCCATGACGGGACCGGATTCTCCTGGAATGCTGCAAACATGTGGTGCTCCGGTCTGCCGGATCATCTGCTGTATGGCTTTTGCAGCAGTCTGGAAATAGAACGGTGCCTGGGAATAGCGGGCAGACAATTCCGAATTTTCGTATTTGAAATCCGGAAGCCAGATATCCACATAATCTTTTAAAGCCAGAATGGTTTCGATGCGTTCATATCCGCCGCAGTTGTAAACAACGGGAATATGAAGCTGCTTTTTCGCCAGATCAAGTGCAGGAATGATCCAGGGAAGAAAATGGGTTGCTGTTACCAGACTGATATTGTTTGCGCCCTGTTCTTGGAGGCGCAGAAAAACATCAGCCAGTTCCGCTGTTGTCAGAGTTTTCCCGTACATCTCGCGGCTGATTTTATAGTTTTGGCAGAAACAGCAGCGCAGGGTGCAGCCACTGAAAAATACGGTACCGCTTCCGCGTGTTCCGCTGATGCATGGTTCTTCCCAGAAATGCAGGGCAGCACGGGCAGCAACAGCACCGGCAGGTGCCTGGCAAAATCCTGTTTGTGCAGTACGGTCGATGCTACACATCCGCGGACAGAGCTGGCAGTGATGAATCTGTTCCTGAAAATAAGATAAAGTCTGTTCAGACATGATGATACTCCAATCGGTCAGGCTGCAGGCAGCATGTTTGGTGACGCTTCATAAATGTCTGCAACGCTGTTTTTTTTCTTCGTTTTTCAGTATACAAAAACAAAGAAAGAAAAGCAAGACAGACAGCAGCGTAACGACAGATATGGAAATGGATCTGGAAAGTCGTGGATGTTTTGAAAAGGAACTTGAAAAAGAAGAGTACTTGTTGTATAATCAGTTCAGAGCAAACGAAGAAAGTAATTCCTGAAGTGTTCGACAACCTTACCCATTTTGAACCTACATTACTGACTAAGGGATTCCTATATCTGCAGGCGGATGTCAGGCCTCCACTGAGTGGAAGGCAGAAGCCGGCGTGCGGTTGCCCACCTAGCGTTGCTAGGCGTCAATAAGTAAGAACGGCACATTCGGGATTACAAAAGAGAAAAGAGCAGCGAGAGATCGCTGCTTTTATTTTATTTTATCTTAACTTTATCTTTACATCGTTGTGTGATACACTATAAACATTGGATAAGAAAGGAAAAATCGCATGAAGAATGAAAAGTATCGCACATATATATATTGGGGTGTCACAGCCCTGGTCGTGCTTTTGCTTCTGGTAGCTGCAATTTTTGTAGTGATCCGGTGGTCACTGGTGGCTGGTCTGGCAAAAAAAATCGCCAAGATCCTGGCGCCGGTTATTTACGGGGCAGTTTTTGCGTATCTTCTTACACCGGTTTACAACTGGGTTCAGAACGCAGTCATGAAATGGACAAAGAAGGTTATCCCATCAGAAAAAAGCAGAAAAAGTCTTGGCGCGTTTTTGGGGACTGCAGCCAGTCTGGTGCTTTTGGTAGCAGTCGTGGTCGGACTTATTTCCATGCTGATCCCGGAACTGATCAACAGCATCCGCGGGGTTTTGGAAACCATGCCATCCAGCATTGCCAATCTGGAAATCTGGCTGGAAAAAGTACTGGCAGACAACCCGGATCTGGAACAACAGGTCATGGAGCATTACGGAGCGGCTGCAGATTATCTTCAAAACTGGCTGACCAATGTGGTAGCACCGAATATCTACCGGATCATTGGCGGTGTGTCCAGCGGTGTGGTATTGATCGTAAATGCAGTCTTTGATGTTTTGATCGGGCTGATCGTTATGATCTATCTCCTGAATATGAAAGAAAAACTCCGCGCCCAGATCAAAATGATCATTTACGGGGTATTTCCATTAAAGATTGCGAATAAAGTGATAGAGGAAGCAAGGTATGTGAATCAGGTATTTGGCGGATTCATCATTGGAAAACTGCTGGATTCGCTGATCATTGGTCTGATCTGTTTTGTCCTTTTGGGATTTGCGAATATGCCATACGTCCTGTTAGTCAGTGTCATTGTCGGCGTAACCAATGTAGTTCCGTTTTTTGGTCCGTTTATCGGTGCGATCCCAAGTGCAGTCCTGATTCTTCTGGCAGATCCGATCAAGTGCATTTATTTCCTGATCTTTATCCTGCTTCTGCAGCAGTTTGACGGCAATATCCTGGGACCCAAGATCCTTGGCGATTCTACGGGACTTTCCAGTTTCTGGGTGCTGTTTTCCATTCTGCTATTTGGTGGCCTGATGGGATTTGTGGGAATGATCATTGCAGTGCCGACCTTTGCGGTCATTTACCGTCTGGTGACAGAATTCACGACATGGATGCTTCATAAAAAGACATTGTCCGGTGATATTACTGCATATGACGGGCTTGACCATATCGACGAAACCGAGCAGACTTATATTAAAAAATAAGAGGCATTTATGAAAAAACCTAACATGATCCGGTGGATTCTTGGAATTCCGGTGATCGTCCTGATCTTAATCCTGGTAATCTTAATTTGTGAACCGGAAAAATCAGGAATTACCAGGGCGGCGGCTGCAAAGTCAGTCGCCCTTGCTCTTTTATCACCGGAAGAGTTGGACGCATGGAAAAAAGAATACGGGGCATCGCATTTCCCGGCAGATGAAATAGGAGAATGGTATGTTCCTTATCTGGATTATCTGTATGAGAAAGGCTTCCTGAATGAAGAAGAAACTCCGGCAGACCAAAGTCATGCGGAAGGCATGCTGACTTATGGCGAGGCAGCACAGATCCTGGGCGGACTATCGGAAAACCGAAACAGACTGGTACCGGTAAATGGGCGTAACCGAAACAAAGCATATCCGGAGGAAAACTGGTGGCTTCTTTATGATTCTATTTTGCAAGAAGCCGATGCAAAAGGGGCAGTAAAGACAGAAAACCTAAAAATTTATGGGACACCGGAAAATATTCAGGGCTGTCCGGCCTGGACGGCATATACCAGTATGGGCACGATCACGTTTTATGGGGTGTCACTGGACTCTTATGTAGATCATGAACTGACCGTATATATACGGGACGGCGAACTGATTCATATCCAAAAAGACGAGGGACAGAATACAATTTATCGGAATGTCTGGATTCTGGATGGGGACAAAAATGGGTTGATGGTCTACATTGGAGACATTCAGCGAAAAATCCCATTCCGGAAAACTTATAAAAAATTTGAAGAACTGGCAGGCAATCTGGCAGATCTGAGCATGGAACATGGGAAAATAACAAAAGTATCCGTAAAAAAAGAGCGGATCAAAGGGAAAATTCTTTCGGTACAGGATGACACTGTCGAATTAGAAGGTTATGGAACGGTGCCGTTGGATGAAGAATACAAAGTGTTGAAAACCTATGGTGATGTGAAACGGCAGAAACTTTCGGATATCCTGGTGGGCAGTGAAAACCAGGAATTTGTGGTTGCAAAAGGAAAAATCTGTGCGATTGTCAAAGAACGGGAAGATGCGGCAGACAAGATCCGTGTCCTGATCATGAGCGATGGATTCCGGAGCCGGTATCATGATCAGATTGAAATTCATTGTCCGGGAACCGTAAAAGAGACTCAGGGAGATTCTGAGAAAACGCTGGAACCAGACACGGTAATATCCGTAACAAGCGGAGACGGAAGCTGCAGTGGACAGCGCCTGATCCTGGAGCCGGAGGAAGGAACCGAGCTGACTGTGACCAGTTTAAACCGGGCACAGGGACAGCCGTCGTATGCAGGAAGGCTGGAACTGATCGATACCGCAGAAGGTCTCGTTCTTGTCAATGAACTGTATCTGGAAGATTATTTAAAAAAAGTTGTTCCGAGCGAGATGCCGTCCAGTTATGAAAAAGAAGCATTGAAAGCACAGGCTGTCTGTGCCCGGACCTACGCATTTATGCAGATGAAGAGCAACAGCTATAGCAGCTATGGAGCGCAGATTGATGACAGCACACAGTTTCAAGTCTATAATAATACAGAACCAGACGAAAAAACGGCTCAGGCAGTACAGGAAACGTATGGGAAAATGCTGTATTATGACGGAAAACCGATCACAGCCTATTATTTTTCGACATCCTGCGGTACTACGACCAACACAGTCATCTGGGACAGTGATCCGGAAAAAACACCATATCTGCGCTGCTTAAGCCTTCAGACAGCCAGAAGCCGTCTGAATTTTGAAAATGAGGCAGAATTTGCTGCGTTCATAAAAAAGAACGAATTTCCATCTTATGATTCATCATATCCGCTTTACCGGTGGAATGTAAAAACGAACGGGAATATCATTGCTTCCCATGTAAGCGGAGTTGGAACGGTAACCGGCGTGACTGTAACAAGCCGCGGACCTGGCGGAGTCGCGATGCAGCTTCTGGTAAAAGGAACAGACGGAGAAACGACGATATCCGGGCAGAATGCGATTCGCAGTGCCCTCGGCGATTCCTCACTGAGCATCAACCGCAGCGATGGGAAAACTTCAGAGGGCTGGGAACTGCTGCCCAGTGGATTTCTGATTGTGGAAGATGCCGGAACGGATGAAAACGGCGTCGCGCAGTTTCGTATTTATGGCGGTGGGTACGGACATGGAGTCGGCATGAGCCAGAATGGCGCGCAGGCTATGGCGAAGACCGGAATGGACTATGAAGAAATCCTGAACTATTTTTATGATGGGGTAACGATCGAAGAAAAAGAATCGACGGATGCGTCGTAGGCGACTTCCGCGATAGGTTGCGATAGATAACGCAATAAAATTTTTTATGGAATGTATAAAGAAGGAAGAGGAGGACATAATAGGAGTAGTACCAAAGAAAAGAGAAATACTTATCCTCCCCTTTTTATTAAGCTCCGGCATATTGGATGTGCCGGGGCTTAATTTTTGGCTTAAAGCTTGATATTGTTATCTTTTCTCTTGAAATGACTGTGAAATGACCGTATAATAAGAAAATACGTAAAATACCAGAAACTAGTTACAGATTAAGACGAAAACGAGGACAGAAATGAAAAATCTATTAGTTGGACAGTCTGGCGGTCCCACCGCTGTGATCAATGCAAGTCTTTACGGAGTTGTGAAGGAAGCGTTAAAAGCACCGGAGATTGCTCATGTTTATGGCATGATCAATGGAATCGAAGGATTGCTTAAGGATCATTATATGGATCTTGGTGCAGAACTTTCTGAGGAAGAACTGGAACTTTTGAAACTGACACCGGCAGCTTTTTTAGGTTCATGCCGCTATAAACTGCCAGAAAACCTGACCGATGCATTTTATGAAACGATTTTTGAAAAATTCCGCCAGATGGAGATCGGATATTTCCTTTATATTGGAGGGAATGATTCCATGGATACGGTCAGCAAGCTTTCCCGCTATGCAAAACATCATGGAAGTGATATCCGTTTTATTGGCATTCCCAAAACAATCGACAATGACCTGATCCAGACAGATCATACGCCGGGATACGGCAGCGCAGCCAAGTATGTAGCTGCATCCGTGCGGGAGATCGTGCTGGATGCTTCTGTCTACCAGCAGAAGGCAGTTACCATTATCGAGCTGATGGGACGTCATGCCGGATGGCTGACTGCGGCGAGTGCCCTCGCACGGAAATTTGAGGGCGATAACCCGGTCCTGATTTATCTGCCGGAAGCAGATTTTGAGTTAGAACAGTTTGCAAAGGATCTGAACGCAGCACTGGAGAAACAAAACAGTGTCGTTGTGTGTGTATCAGAGGGAATTTCCGATGCGTCCGGAACGTTTGTCTGCGAGTATGGGGACGAAGCTATGGTGGACAATTTTGGACATAAAATGTTGACTGGCTGCGGTAAGGTTTTGGAAAATTTTGTGCGGCATCGGTTTGGAGTAAAGGTTCGCTCTGTGGAATTGAATGTCAGCCAGCGCTGCAGCGGTATGATTGCATCTGAAACCGATATTGCAGAGGCAGCACAGGCTGGAAAAGAGGGCGTACGTGCTGCAGTTTCTGGAAAAACAGGAAGCATGGTTGCTTTTGAACGGGTGCAGCAGAGTCCATATAAGATGGAATGCAGACTGGTGGATGTGAATGAGGTCTGCAACCAGGAAAAGAAGGTTCCGCTTTCCTGGATTACCCGAAATGGAAGTGATATGGGACAGGAATTTCTGGATTATGCTTTGCCGCTGATCCAGGGAGAGCCAGATCGCCCTATGGAGCATGGAATTCCAAAATATCTTTACCGAAATGTGTGAAAGTGTTTATTGTGCACAGGAATCGATTCTTTAAACGGAAAAGAGATAAAAAATTCTGAAAATTCTGAACTGAAAATTCTGCATAAATGATTTGCAAAATACAGAGAAATGTTATATACTTATCGAGAATATGCACGTTGTCCTTAGCGTGCGAACAGGATTATCATAGAAAAAGGAAGGATATACAATATGGCAACCTTATTAGAAAACTGGAGAAACCTTGCCTATGGCAATGGTCTGGACGATAAACAGAGAGAGCAGCTGTGGACCGGTTATTTCACCATTGAGAAAGGCATTTACGAGCAGATCTTAAGCAACCCGGCAGAGGTTGTAGAGGGAACCGTAAAAGAACTGGCTGATAAGTATCAGACCGAGGTTTTGATCATGACTGGTTTCTTAGACGGTATTAACGAGAGCTTAAAGGGTTACGAGAACCCGATCGAGACCATGGATGAGAACACCCAGGTTAAGATTGAGATCGATCCGGAGAAGCTTTATTACAACATGGTAGAGGCAAAAGCAGAATGGCTGTATACTCTGCCGCAGTGGAACTCCATCTTAAGCGAAGAGAAGAGAAAAGAGCTCTATAAGCAGCAGAAGGCTTCCGGAACCATCCGCAAGGAGAAGAAAATTTTCCCGAACGATCCGTGTCCATGTGGAAGCGGCAAGAAGTACAAAAAGTGCTGCGGTAAGAACGCATAAGGAAACGATGAACGGTAAGCAGGAGTGTCTTTGGGACGTTCCTGCTTTTCTTTGCATTGGATATCAGGAAAGGAGGCACAGGAATGGAAGCATATACAGGTTTTGCGTCCGTGTATGATCTTTTCATGGACAATATTCCTTACGAAGACTGGTGTACTTACGTGACCGGGCTTCTGAAAGAGTATGGAGTAGAAGATGGTCTGCTTCTGGATCTTGGCTGTGGTACCGGAAAGCTGACGCGGCTTCTTGCTGAGGAAGGCTATGATATGATTGGTGTGGATCTTTCGGAGGAAATGCTGGAAGTGGCGCTCGAACATGAGATGGAAGATCCAAAGCAGATCTTATATCTGCAGCAGGATATGCGGGAATTTGAACTTTATGGTACGGTGCGTGCCATCGTCAGCATTTGTGATTCCATGAATTATCTTATGGAATATGAGGATCTGGTGCAGGTCTTGAAGCTTGCCAATAATTATCTGGATCCCAAGGGTGTATTTATTTTCGATATGAATACGGTTTACAAGTACCGGACACAGCTTGGCGAGCAGACCATTGCAGAAAACCGGGAAGAGAGCAGCTTTATCTGGGAAAACTATTTCGATGAAGAAGAAATGGTGAATGAATACGATCTGACCCTCTTTATCCGCGATGAGGACGGGCGTTACTCCAGGTATGAAGAGACGCATTATCAGAAAGCATTTGAAATCGAAGAAGTGCTGCAGGCCGTAAAAGAAGCCGGTATGGAACTGGTGGCTGTTTACGATGCTTTTACCAGAAAGCCGCCAAGAAAAGACAGTGACCGTGTGTATTTTGTTGTGCGGGAATGCGGGAAATAGAAACCGGGATGATATCAAACAGCTACACAGCAGAAGATAGAAGGAGAATTTGAATCATGTCAGATTATATGATCAGAGCAACTGCAGCAGAAGGACAAATCCGTGCCTTTGCTGCAACAACAAGAGAGTTGACAGAATTTGCGCGTCAGGCGCACAATACCAGTCCGGTAGCAACTGCAGCATTGGGACGTCTTCTGACTGCAGGCGCTATGATGGGCGTTATGATGAAAGGTGCAGACGATATTCTTACCATTAAGATCGAAGGAGATGGTCCGATCGGCGGACTGACCGTAACAGCGGATTCCAAAGGCGATGTAAAAGGATATGCGTACAACCCGGAGGTTATGCTGCCGCCAAACGAAAAAGGTAAGCTGGATGTGGGCGGTGCATTGGGGATCGGCGTTTTGAGCGTGATCAAAGATATCGGTTTAAAGGAGCCATATGTCGGACAGACCATTCTGGTGACAAGCGAGATTGCAGAGGACCTGACTTATTATTTTGCAACCTCCGAGCAGACGCCTTCCAGTGTGGCACTTGGTGTGCTGATGAATAAAGACAATACGGTGCGTCAGGCGGGCGGATTTATTCTGCAGCTGCTCCCGGGTGCTTCCGAGGAAGTGATTTCGACTCTGGAAAACCGTTTAAAAGAGATTACCTCTATCACATCCCTGCTGGATGCCGGCAATACGCCGGAGATGATCTTAGAGCATATTTTGGGAGATTTTGGACTGGAAATTCTCGATAAGATCCCAACCCAGTTTGCCTGCAACTGTTCCAGGGAACGCATCGAAAAGGCACTGATCAGCATCGGAAAAAAAGAACTTCAGGAAATGATCGATGAGGGAAAAACCATTGAGATGAACTGTCATTTCTGCAATAAGCATTATCCGGTAACGGTAGACGAACTGAAGGGATTGCTGGAAAAGGCAGTACGGTAAGCACAACGATTGTGTGGAGATAAAAAGGGTTACAGAGTTAGGAGGCAACGCGAAATGAAGCATAAAGCCTGGCATCATTTTCTTACGATCACCCGGCATAAGCTGCTGGTCATGGAGAATTGTTTTAAAGTAGGTCTTTTTAAGCAGGGGCTGCTTCACGACCTTTCGAAGTACAGTCCGGCGGAATTTCTCACAGGTGTTCATTATTACCAGGGAGACCGCAGTCCCAATGCCGCAGAGCGCGATGAAAAGGGATATTCTTCTGCCTGGCTTCATCATAAAGGCCGCAACAAACATCATTTTGAATACTGGATTGATTTTTCCAAAACCAGCCAGGGAATTGCCGGGGCTAAAATGCCGGTAAATTATCTGGTGGAGATGGTTATGGACCGCATTGCGGCATGCAAGGTATACCGTGGAAAAGATTACACCGATGCGTCTGCATGGGAATATTATCAGAGAGAACGCCCTTATCTGGACAGTGCGATGCACTCCCAGACAAAGGCAGAACTGGAAAAAATCCTTATGATCCTGAAACTGCGCGGAGAAAAAGCTGCGTTTTCCTATTTGAGAAAGTTATTGAAAAAAGGCTCCTATTAACCGTGAAATGCATCTGCCGGATAATGGTACACTTCCGCATAGGATTCGAGAACATCCTGGGAATCGGTTCCTGCCGGAATCAGGCCGGTGCAGTCTGTGACGGATGCAGCGCGGACATCGAAAACATCCGGGTCATCGGTCCCGTAAGGATCCTGTACCGGATGTTTGTCAGGGCGGTCAGTGCCCTGTTCCCGGATTCGCACGATTTCAAGATTTTGTAATACGTCATCTTTCATGAACATCATCTCCTTTGCGGACAGTATGCGTTGTTTGGGGGAAATTATGCGGTTTTATGTGAAAAGAAATGTGACTGGGAACAATTGGATTTGGACAGCCAGCGGTATGACAGATCAGAAAACAAATCAAAAAAAGCACTGAATTTTGGATGAAAATCGGAAATTCAGTGCTTTTTTCTGTTCGCATTGCATATCGCGGAGATGCCAGTGGCGACTCTGATGATTTTGTTATAATATAGAAAAAACGACAGATAAATTTTAAAACTTAGTTTCTGGAAGAACCAGCTACAATTACGTTCTGTTTGCCATTTTCTGCATCTGCATTGCTTTCCTGGGAAGCCTGCTGGTTCTGCTGGGAATTGCTGCTGCTCTCAGTTCCAGTGGTATGGGACGGAATACCGGACAGAGTAGTGGTGCAGGTTCCGTCTGCGTTAAAGGTATAGCTTACACCGCTGATGGTCTTTGTGGTACCTGCTACCATAACGCCGTTAGCCGGATCAAAGTAGTAGGTTGCACCATTTACATTGTGGAAGCCGGTCTGCATTTTACCGTCTTCACCAAACAGGAACCAGTTGCCATCGATCGGCATAGCGATATTCAGTGCGCATTTTCCGGAAGTCGGATCAAAGTAATATTTGGATCCGCTGATGGTTTTCCAACCGGTGCCAAGGGAACCATCGTCTTCCATATGATAATAGCTTCCGTCTAAGTTAAGCCAGCCGATGACAAGCGTACCATCGGACTGACCATAATAGTATTTGTCAGATGCCGCATCATGGATCAGACCAGTCTGCATGATGCCGTTGGAGCCGAAATAGTATAATTTATCGTTGATCTTTTTTAAACCGGTAGTCATTACACCAGTGGAAAGATCCATATAGTAGTAACCGTCGTTGGTCTGAACCCAGCCTTTGTGTAAGGTGCCGTTCTCATCATAATATACATAGGAATTTCCGTTCTGCACCCAGCCAGTGGCAGCCAGAGCAGTGATGCCGGTAGCAAGACTTACGGTACTTAATACACCTGCAGCCATAGCTGCAGCTACATAGCGCTTTATTTTCATAATCAACAAGTCCTTTCTTTGGTTATTGTGTAATTTTATTCTTTTTCATAAGCCAGTATAACCTTGGGAAAACATGGATTCAAGTGTTTTCCCGTATTTTTCAGAAAAATGTAAGATACCGTGGAGCTGTGTATCGATTCCTGTAATCAAAACAATGCCGCAGGGATCCGATCTGACCTCTGCGGCATAAGATTTAGTTCTGTGTTTCCTGATACTTTAAGGAAGCTTCGATGAAGCCCTTGAACAGCGGATGCGGGCGGTTCGGTCTGGATTTTAACTCCGGGTGTGCCTGGGTAGCTACAAACCATGGGTGATCCGGAAGTTCGATCATCTCGACAATACGGCCGTCCGGGGAAATACCGGAGAGCATCATGCCATGTTCCTGGAGCACGTTGCGGTAATCGTTGTTGACTTCATAACGATGCCGGTGACGTTCGTGAATGGTTTCCGTGCCATAGAGTGCATAGGCTTTGGAGTCTTTGTTCAGAACACACGGATAGGAACCGAGACGTAAGGTACCGCCGATGTCTTCGATGCCATCCTGATCCGGCATCAGGTGGATGACCGGATGAACGGTAGAAGGATCCAGTTCTGCACTGTGCGCATCGGTGTAGCCGATCACGTCACGGGCAAATTCCACGATGGAAAGCTGCATGCCAAGGCAGAGACCAAGGAATGGGACCTGATGCTCGCGTGCGTATTTGATGGCAAGGATTTTTCCTTCGATACCGCGGGAGCCAAAGCCGCCCGGTACCAGGATGCCGCTGACATCACCAAGAAGTTCGTCTACATTTTCCGGTGTGACGGTCTCCGAGTCGATCCATTTGATGTTGACACTGGTACGATTTGCCACGCCGCCGTGTTTTAAGGATTCCACAACGGAAATGTAGGCATCGTGAAGCTGGATATATTTGCCGACCAGGGCAACCGTAACTTCCTTTTCCGGGTGCTTCCAGGCATCGATCATGGCACGCCACTCAGCCAGATCCGGTTCTGGACATGGCAGATTTAAGCACTGGCAGGCAACTTCAGCCAGATGTTCTTCTTCCATGGCAAGAGGTGCTTCGTAGAGCACTTCCACGTCGAGGTTCTGGAGCACATGAGTTTTCGGTACATTGCAGAAGAGGGCAATTTTGCTGCGCAGACTGTCGTCAAGCGGATGCTCGCTGCGGCATACCAGAATGTCCGGCCAGATTCCCATGGCCTGCAGATCTTTGACACTGGCCTGGGTCGGCTTGGTTTTTAATTCACCGGAAGCTTTTAAATAAGGAATGAGGGTAACGTGGATCAGAATGGCATTTTCATGACCAACCTCATGCTGGAACTGACGGATTGCTTCCAAAAACGGTTGGCTTTCAATGTCTCCGACGGTACCGCCGACCTCGATGATGGCAATTTCTGTTTCTGTGGTTGAGAAGTTGCGGTGGAAGCGGCTTTTGATCTCGTTGGTAATGTGGGGAATTACCTGAACCGTGCCTCCTCCGAAATCACCGCGGCGCTCTTTCTGAAGAACACTCCAGTATACTTTACCGGTGGTGACGTTCGAGTTTTTGGTGAGGCTTTCATCGATGAAACGCTCATAATGACCTAAGTCCAGGTCTGTTTCAGCACCGTCATCGGTGACAAATACTTCACCGTGCTGGACCGGGTTCATGGTACCCGGATCAATGTTGATGTAAGGATCGAATTTCTGCATGGTTACTTTGTAACCACGTGCTTTCAGCAGGCGTCCTAAGGATGCTGCGGTGATACCTTTACCGAGGCCGGAAACAACGCCGCCGGTAACGAAGACATACTTTACTGGCATGGTAAAACCTCCTTATATATGTGGGATTATGAGGAATGTGTAACGCTTTCTCGAAAAAATAACTTCATCATTATACAACGTCAATATCTTAAAATCTAGGTGTTTTTGTAAAACTTTATTTTTTTAAGTGGAGTTTTCTTGATTTATGTGAAAACTACCTTTATAATGGTTCGTAAATGCAAAATGGCATTTTATTGCTTAAATAAAGAAACAGGAGAATGACCGTTTATGGATAATCAGCAGAATAAACAGCCGCAAAACGGCGACAACGGAAATAATGGCGGTAATGGCAAATTTCCAAAAAACCAGCTTCTCATTGTCCTGATCGCGGCTTTTATTACGTTTGCGATCGCAGGTTTTATGAGAGGGTATATGGCAGACAAGAGCCAGAAAGAAATCACGTACGACGAATTCATATCAGAAGTGGAGCATGGAGACGTCAAAGCCGTCACGATCAAAAACACCCAGATTGACATTCAGTATAAGGAAGATTCCAAGCAGTTCAATCCGATTTTAAAAACTTATACCGTGCCAGTTGAGCGGGATTACAGACTGGCAGACCGGTTGCTTGAAAGTGGGGTAGAAATCCGCAGGGAACGTCAGGACAGCATGGCGATGATGGAATCTCTGCTTAGTTTTGTGCTTCCATTTGTGCTGATCGTCATCATGATGAATTTCATGATGAAGCGTATGGGCGGTGTCGGAAAGAGTACCGCGAAAATGTATATGCAGAAAGAAACAGGTGTCACTTTTGCGGATGTAGCCGGAGAAGATGAGGCGAAAGAGTCCCTGGTGGAACTGGTCGACTTTCTTCACAATCCGGGCAAGTATACGCATATCGGTGCGAAACTGCCAAAGGGTGCGTTGCTTGTGGGACCTCCCGGAACCGGTAAAACCTTATTGGCGAAAGCTGTGGCGGGCGAGGCAGAAGTTCCGTTCTTCTTCCTTTCTGGTTCTGACTTTATGGAGATGTATGTTGGTGTCGGAGCGTCCCGTGTCCGCAGCCTGTTCAAACAGGCTCAGCAGAACTCCCCGTGCATTATCTTTATCGATGAGATTGATTCTATCGGCCGGAGCCGAAGCGGCGGAAGCGGCGGCGGAGAGTCGGAGCAGCAGCAGACTTTAAACCAGCTTCTTTCCGAGATGGATGGTATGGATACCTCGAAGGGACTTCTGATTCTGGCGGCAACCAACCGTCCGGAGGTTCTGGATCCGGCGCTTTTAAGACCGGGACGTTTTGACCGCCGTGTCATTGTGGACCGCCCGGATTTGAAAGGCCGTGTGGAGATTTTAAAGGTGCATGCCAAGAATGTGGCGCTGGATGAAACAGTAGATCTGCATGCGATTGCACTGGCAACTGCGGGTGCGGTAGGTTCTGATCTGGCGAACATGATCAATGAGGCAGCAATTCTGGCAGTCAAGAATGGCAGGTCAGCGGTATGCCAGAAAGATTTGTTTGAGGCAGTGGAAGTTGTCCTTGTGGGAAAAGAAAAGAAAGACCGGGTACTCAGCAAAGAGGAACGGAGTATTGTTTCCTATCATGAAGTTGGTCATGCTCTGGTCAGTGCTTTGCAGAAAGACGCAGAGCCGGTACAGAAGATCACTATTGTGCCGAGGACCATGGGAGCACTTGGCTATGTGCTGAATGTTCCGGAGGAAGAGAAGTATTTAAACAGCAAGAAAGAACTGCAGGCGCAGATCGTAGTATTTCTGGCAGGCCGTGCTGCAGAGGAAATCGTATTCCAGTCCGTGACAACCGGTGCCGCGAATGATATTGAGAAAGCAACCAGTATCGCGCGTGCCATGGTGACCCAGTACGGAATGTCCGAGAAATTTGGATTAATGGGAATCGCAAAACAGCAGGACCGTTATCTTTCCGGCCGTGCGGTTATGGACTGCGGCGAGGCAACCGCTGCAGCAGTTGATGATGAGGTAATGCGGATCTTAAAAGATTCTTATGAAGAAGCCAAGCGGCTGCTTCTGGAAAACCGTGAAGTACTGGATCAGATCGCAGCATTCCTGATCGAGAAAGAAACCATTACTGGAAAAGAGTTTATGCAGATTTTCCGTAAGTGCAAGGGAATTCCGGAGCCGGAAGAAAGCGCGGCAGAAGGAAGTATGGCAGAAACTTCGGAAGCGCATGCAGAAAGCAAAACGGAAGAAAGCGCGGCAGAAGCTTGCGAAGTGAATGCAGAAAGCAAAACGGAAGAAAGTACGGCAGAAGCTTGCGAAGTGAATGCGGAAAGCAAGACAGAAGAAAGTACAGCAGAAGTTTCGGAAGCGAATGCGGAAAACGAAGCAGAAGAAAATACGGACGCGAAAAACGAATAAAAGTCCGGTAAAGAAAACAGCGGACGTGTCATTGGCGTTTTCTGAAAGGGTATAAAAGCTGAGTACAGAGAGACCAGGTTCCTGGTCAGTCTCTGCACTCAGCTTTTTTCAGCGCCTTTTTTATGGTATTTAAAAGAACCTGGGAGGTGTAGCGGTTTTCTTCCGGGTAAGACAGGTTTTCCAAAGACTGGGATTCCAGAATCTGGCCGGTCAGATTGCTTAAGGACGGCTGCATCAGCGGATACATGGTTGTGACAGCCTCACTTAATGGTATCATGGTGATGGATGTGATCTGGTCTTTGTCGACAGCTACTTCGACATTGATTTCCTGTGATCCGAGTATAAGGGCAGAAGTGTAAACACCAGGTATGTACGGTGCACTTGCAGATGCCGGTGCAGTTTCTTTTTTCGGGCGGAACATGACGAGGAGCAGCAGGATCAGAAGGATCCCGAGGCCAATGAAAATCGCAGTGTAGATGATTTCCTTCATTCTCAGGACAACGATTTTGGTTTTGGAACTCATGGGAGACCTCCGGGAGTGTTTGGTATAATCTATTCTCATAGATTCGCTTTTATGATAGAATGGAGGAAACGTTATGGTATATGGCAGGAAATTTCTGAACGGAACTTCTGCACAATACAGTTGTTATAACAGGAAAGGATACACAACATGGCATTGCAGTTGATTTTGGGCGGTTCCGGATCCGGAAAAACCACCTATTTATATGATGAAATAATCCGTATGTCTATGGAGCATCCCGGGCAGCAGTTCTTTCTGATCGTGCCGGAGCAGTTCACCATGCAGACACAGAAGGATATTGTGACCAGACATCCAAACCATGGCACCATGAATATAGATATTGTCAGTTTTGCAAGACTGGCTTACCGGATTTTTGAAGAACTGGCAGTCGAAAATCTTTCTGTGCTGGATGACATGGGAAAATCCATGGTGCTTCGGAAAGTTGCGGCGGCGCAGAAACGGCAGCTGATCCTGTTTGGCGGGCAGTTAAACAAATCTGGTTTTGTGGGACAGTTAAAGTCCATGCTGTCGGAGTTTTACCAGTATGGAATTGCGCCGGATGCTTTGCGTGAGATGGCACCATCTGCAAAATCTCCGCTTTTAAGACAGAAGCTGGAAGACCTCGCACTGGTAGAGCAGAGCTTTCAGGAATATATTGAGGGGCATTACATTACCACGGAACAGGTTCTGGATGTGCTTTGCCGACTGTTACCGGAATCAAAACTGATCCGAAACAGTGTGATCGCGCTGGATGGTTATACCGGTTTTACCCCGGTCCAGTACCGTATCATGGAATTATTCCTGGTGTATGCAAAGCAGGTATTTGTAACGGTGACTGCAGATGAGCACGCAGCGGTTTATGGAAATGTTGGAATTCAGAATCTGTTTTATATGAGCCGCCAGATGGCGGTACGCTTATCGGAACTTGCGGAAAAAAATCAGATTTCCAAGCTGCCGGATATCGTGTTAAAAGAGCAAAAAAAAAGGCGTTTTGCAAAAAGTCCGGAGCTTGGTTGGATGGAAGAGCATCTGTTCCGGTATGGGAAAGAAAAACGGTATGAACCTTCTGTATGCAGACCGGAGAAAGAAGACAAAACCCCTTCTGGACAGACTGCCGGGAGCCTTTCGTTTTTTCAGGCATCCAATCCATCGGGAGAAGTCAGCCGGATCGTGCATCAGATCCAGAAACTGGTGCAGGAAGGCAGGGCACGTTACCGTGAGATAGCCGTGATCACGGGCGACCTTGCCGGATATGGAAAAGAGATTGCCCACCAGTTTACGCAAAACCAGATTCCACATTTCCTGGATGATAAAAAGAACGTTCTCGATAACAGTCTGGTTGAGCTGATCCGCGCGTCACTGGAAGCAGTACGGCAGGATTTTTCTTATGAGAGTGTCATGCGCTTTCTTCGCACGGGTCTGGTGAGCCAGGACCGCACGCGGATGGACCGGCTGGAAAACTATATTCTTGCGATGGGGATCCGGGGAGGAAAACGGTACCGGGAAACCTGGGAACAGACGTACCGTGGTTCCGGGGAATTGAATATTGTGGATTTAAATGCATATAAAGAGCAGGTACTCCTGCCGCTTTTTTCGATGCAGGATACATTCCGTCAGGAAAAGCTCAGTATTGCCGGCATGACGGAAGCGGTGCTTCAGCTTCTTGAAGACTGTCATGCAGAAGAAAAGTTAAAACGTTATCAGGAGTATTTTACGAAGATTGGAGAAGACCGGCTGGCGAAAGAATACAGTCAGGTTTATGGACTGGTAACCGATATGCTCAGGCGACTTTCGGATCTGCTTGGAGAAGAAATCGTGAGCCGGAAGGACTATCTGGAGATTCTGGATGCAGGATTTGCAGAACTGAAGGTGGGCGTGATCCCGGCAGTCGCAGACCGGGTTGTGGTAGGTGACATTACCAGAACACGTCTGGCCCATATTAAGGTATTGTTTTTTGCCGGTGTGAATGACGGAATTGTTCCATCCAGAAAAGAAAGCGGAAGCCTGCTTTCGGACCGGGACCGCGAATTTTTGGGGGCGCACCATATGGAACTGGCGCCGACTGCAAGAGAAGAGAGTTTTCAGCAGAGATTTTATCTGTATCTGATGATGACAAAGCCGTCGGACCAGCTGGTTGTGTCCTGGTCGCGGACGGGTGCGGATGGAAAGAGCCGACGCCCTTCATTTCTGGTAGGAGAACTGAGAAACATGTTCCCGGATGCGCTATGGGAAGATCAGGAGACGGCCAAAGACCAGGAAATTTATTCGGTTGCGGAGGCAAAACGAAAACTGGCAGATGGTCTGGCAGCGTACCGCGACAGGAGGTTTTGCGGGACGGGTCAGAACGAAGAAGCACAGAATTCGGAAGAGCAGCGACTGGAAAAGCAGCGACTGGAAAAGCAGAATGTGGAAGCACAGGATCAGGATGGAACAGCATCGTTTTCTGAATTTCTGGAGTTGTACCGCTGGTTTGCGGGTTCCGAAATTTATAAAGAAACTTTGCAGCATCTCATGGATGCGGCATTTTTCGTATATGAGAAACAGGGAATATCCCATGCGGTTGCAAAGGCTCTGTATGGGGAAATTTTAAATGGCAGTGTGACCCGTCTGGAACAATATGCGGCCTGTGCCTACGGTCATTTCCTCAAATATGGTCTGGAACTTTTGGAACGCAAGCGTTATGAACTGGCTTCCTCTGACATCGGAACGTTGTTCCACGAATCCATTGATCTGTGTTTTTGCCAGGCAAAAGAAAGAGGCTATGACTGGCACACCATGAGTGATGAAACGCGGGATGCGCTGGTAGAAGAATGTGTGTCTGTGGTTGCAGGTAATTATGGAAACACGGTTCTGAAAAGTTCTGCCCGGAATGAATATCTGATCCGGCGTGTCGGACAGATCACCCGGCGTACGGTGTGGGCGCTGCAGCAGCAGATCCAGAAGGGCGATTTTGTCCCGGCAGGATTTGAAGTGAGCTTTTCCGCTGCGGATAATTTGAAGGCGATGAAGATCGCCCTTTCCAGCCAGGAGGCACTTCACCTCCGTGGCCGGATCGACCGCATGGATGTCTGTGAAGACGGGGAAAAGGTATATGTCAAGATTATTGACTATAAGTCCGGCAGTACGTCCTTTGACCTTCTGGCGCTGTACTATGGTTTGCAGTTACAGCTGGTTGTTTATATGGATGCGGTGACAGAGCTGGCAGAAAAACGGTATCCGGGAAAAGAAATTGTTCCGGCGGGAATTCTCTATTATAATATTGCGGATCCGCTGGTCGATAAAAAAGGAGAACCGGATCCGGAACAGATTGATGCGGAAATCTTAAAGAAGCTTCGTATGAATGGTCTGGTGAACAGCGAACTGGAGGCCGTGCAGCATCTGGATCATACGATTCAGAAAGAGTCGGATGTGATTCCGGTCGTGTTAAAGGATGGGGAAATTCAAACATCCAAGTCATCCGTGGCAGATCGGAAACGTTTTGCACGACTGAGTCAGTTTGTACATCGGAAACTAAAAGAAGCCGGGAGGGAAATCCTGGATGGAGAAATCGGTGTGGAACCTTATAAGAACGGGCAGAGAACGGCCTGTGATTATTGTCCATACCATGCGGTA
Source organism: Clostridium sp. AF32-12BH (assembly GCF_003477935.1). NCBI lineage: Bacteria > Bacillati > Bacillota > Clostridia > Eubacteriales > Clostridiaceae > Clostridium > Clostridium sp. AF32-12BH. The sequence goes on from NZ_QUEH01000012.1 coordinate 104,313, forward strand.
TGCGGCTTTGACCGGAAAACATCCGGCTATGAATTTCATAAATGGAAAAATCGGAAAACAGAAGAAATCTGGGAGGAAATATGCAGGGAGCAGGAGTAAACTGGACCAGGGAGCAGAGTCAGGTTATAGAGTGTCGCGGCAGAAACCTGTTAGTCAGCGCGGCGGCCGGGAGCGGAAAAACGGCTGTGCTGGTAGAGCGTATCATACGCATGGTGACGGAAGGGGAAAACCCGCCGGATATTGATGAACTTCTGGTTATGACTTTCACCAATGCGGCTGCAGCAGAGATGCGGGAGAGAATTGCAGCGGCAATCGATGAAAAACTAAAAGAACATCCGGAAAATGAGCATCTCCAGATGCAGGCGACACTGGTTCATCACGCTCAGATCACCACGATCGACAGCTTTTGTCTGAATGTGATCCGGGAACATTTTAATCTGCTGGATCTAGATCCGGCATTCCGGATTGGGGATGAGGGAGAACTGCTTCTGATGCGCGCCGATGTGATGGAAACGCTTCTGGAGGATGCCTATGCTTCTGGTGACAGCCGGTTTGAACGGTTTGTAGAAACCTTTGCGCAGGGAAAGACCGATGCGGGGATTGAAGATTATATCATGCAGGTTTATAACTTTTCCCAGAGTAATCCATATCCCGAACAGTGGATCGCAGACTGCAGAAAAGAACTGGTCGATGAAGAATCCGGCAGGTGGATGGAATTTTTGATTGCCGATCTGAAACGTCAGGCTCTGGAACTGAAGGTTCAGATGGAAGATGCCCGTGACATTTGTCTGGAAGATGAATTTTTATGCGCCTATGAACCGGCATTTTCGGAAGACATTGCACTTTTGAAGCGGCTTTCTGAGACGGAAACATTTGCAGAAATGCATGAAAGCCTTTCCGGCGCTTCGTTTGGACGTCTGGCTACGGTGCGCAGCAAGGAGGTGGATCCGGAGAAAAAAGCTTATGTTACCGGATGCCGGGACCGCGTGAAAACCGCCGTGAAAAAGATGAAAGAGTTATACTGCTTTGCGCCGCTAAAGCTCATGTTTGCGGACCTGGATGGGACCAGGGAAGCAACTGGTGTGCTGCTGGATTTGGCAGAACTGTTTGCGAAGCGGTTTCAGGAGAAAAAACGGGATAAAAACCTGGTAGATTTCAATGATCTGGAGCATGAAGCACTAAAAGTCCTGATCCAAATCGAAGATGGAAAGAAGGTTTATACCGATGCAGCCAATGAACTGAGCATGCAGTACCGGGAAGTTCTGGTGGACGAATATCAGGACAGTAACCTGGTTCAGGAAGAACTGTTAAAGGCAGTCTCCAGGGAGCGTTTTGGCGAACATAATGTCTTTATGGTTGGCGATGTCAAGCAGAGTATTTACCGTTTCCGCCTGGCAAGACCGGAACTGTTTCTGGAAAAGTACAGTGCCTATCCACTGGAACCGGAAGAAGACGGACCAGACCAGAAAATTGAACTGCATCAGAATTTCCGGAGCCGGGAAACCGTCCTTACCGGAATCAATGACATCTTTTTTAAGATCATGACGCAAAACCTGGGAAACATCCGCTATACGGAGGAAACGGCCTTAAACCCCGGTGTTGTTTTTGCAGAAGCAGACGAACCACAACGGATCGGAACCATTCCGGAACTGCTTATGATCAATACAGGCTCAGAAGCTCTGTTGGAGCTGGATGAGGAGGCAGCGGATTATACGGCAAAGGAACTGGAGGCAAAACTGATTGCCTCAAAAATCCGGGAAATGACAGACCCGGAGCATGGTCTTCTTGTATGGGATAAAAAATTGTCCGGAAATGGCGGTTACCGCACGGCGCAGTACCGCGATATCGTAATTTTGCTGCGCAGTACGACCGGATGGACGGAAACGTTTTTGCAGGTTCTGATGAATGAAGGCATCCCGGCGTACGCGGAATCCCGCATGGGCTATTTTAATACGCTGGAAGTGGAGACCGTACTCAGTTTGCTGGCCGTGATCGACAACCCCATGCAGGACATTCCACTGGCAGCTGTATTAAAATCCCCGGTTGTGGGAATGGGAGATGAAGAACTTGCCCAAATGATGGCAGCGTATCAAAACAGTGCCGATAAGGGGGAAGACCGCGGCATTTATGCTGCAGCCATCCGGTGGGAAAATCTGACCACATTTTTTGAAAAACTGGAGCGCTTCCGTTTCCTGGCATCCTATCTTCCAATCCATGAACTGATCTATCAGATTTATGAGGAAACCGGATATTACGATTATGTATCGGCGATGCCTGCAGGAACGACCAGATGCGCCAATCTGGACATGCTGGTAGAAAAGGCAGCGGAATATGAGAAAACGAGCTATAAAGGTCTGTTCCATTTTATCCGTTATATTGAAAACTTAAAGAAATATAATTCAGATTTCGGGGAAGCTTCCACGATGGGAGAAGAAGACAATACCGTCCGGATCATGAGCATTCACAAAAGCAAGGGACTGGAATTTCCAGTTGTATTTCTTGCGGGAATGGGAAAGAAATTTAACCGGCAGGATGTATACGGAAAAGTACTGATTGACCCGGAACTTGGAATCGCGGCAGATTATCTGGATGTCGAGAACCGGGTAAAAACACATACCATCAAGAAAAATGTCCTGCGCAGAAAAATGGAATTAGACAGCCTCGGGGAAGAACTGCGCGTTCTTTATGTAGCGATGACCCGCGCAAAAGAACAGCTGATCATGACAGGTACGGACCGGTACCTGGAAAAAACACTGGAAAAATATGGTCAGGTACCACTGGCTGATGGACAAATTCCCTATACCATTCTTTCCGGGGCCGGGTCATATCTGGACTGGATCCTGATGTGTACTGGGCGCTATGGAAATGGCCTCAGAATCAATGTGAAAGAAGTTCCTCTTTCCGAATTCATTGGAGAAGAACTGAAACAGCAGATTCTGAAAAAAGACGCAAAGCAGCAGCTTTTGGAACTGGATCTGGAACAAACCTACGACGCAGGTTTTGGCAGACGTCTCGGATCGCATTTGGATTTTTCATACCCGTATGCCGCAGATGTGAAGCTTCATGTGAAGATGTCTGTGTCAGAACTCAAAAAAATGGGGCAGATGACGGATGAAGAGGAGACAGAGCAGCTTTTTACCCCTGCTTGCCTGTGGGATGAGGGCGATTTTTGTGAATCTGGAAAACCAGACAGAGAAAATGACGGGGAACAGTGGACTACAGAACAGAAAATACGAAAAGAACAGGAAACAGCTGCAGACGGGGCATCGCGCGGAACCGCATACCACCGGGCCCTGGAACTGCTTCCGTTCGATAAGATCAGCAGTCTGACGGATGTAGAAACCTGGCTTGACCGGTTTGTGTCGGAAAAACAGTATACACAGGAAAACAGAAACCGGATTGATGGTTCGGTGATCTGGAGATTTTTGCAGTCGGAAACAGGAAAGCGCATGGCGAAAGCGCAGGCAGAAGGTACCCTTCACAAGGAGCAGCAGTTTGTTATGGGAGTTCCTGCACGGGAGATCGGACCGGTAGACAGCGATGAACTTGTGGTGATCCAGGGAATCATAGATGCTTATTTTGAGGAAGACGGCAGGCTGGTCCTGGTTGATTACAAGACAGATCACACAAGAAGCCAAAAAATCCTTCTGGACCATTATAAGCGTCAGCTGGATTATTACGAACGTGCGCTGACCCAGATGACCGGGAAAACCGTGGGGGAAAAGTGGATCTATTCCCTGACCCTGCAGCAGGCAATTCCCTGTTAGACATGGGAACAAATGTTTAGCATGCATGCGCGTACCGTTATGGATTTGAAACGAGGATGATAAATGGGAAAAATCCGGATTGCATAATTTAGAAAAAAGTGGTAGCATTTTTAGGATGCGGAAATCTGTCTGTACAGCGAAGATATGCCGCAAAAGATTCTAAAGAATGTGAGGAACTTGAATTATGATGAAAGATCTGACAGAAGGGAATCCACAAAGTCTGCTATGGCGTTTTACGATTCCCATGTTTATCAGTGTGATTTTTCAGCAGCTCTACAATATCGCGGACAGTGTGATCGCAGGCCGTTTTGCCGGTGAGGATGCGCTGGCGGCAGTTGGGGCTTCTTATCCGATCACCATGATCTTTATGGCGATCGCAGTAGGCAGCAACATTGGATGTTCCGTAGTTATATCCCAGTTTTTCGGAGCAAAGCGGTATGAGCAGATGAAAACATCGGTATATACAACCCTGATCTCTGCTACCGTGCTTTCTGTCGTTCTGACGGTATTGGGACTTCTTGGTAGCCGTGCACTGATGCGCATGATCCAGACGCCGGAAAACATTTTCAGCCTTGGTGATCTGTATCTGCGGATTTATATTGGCGGTTTTGCATTTTTGTTTTTGTACAACGTGGCAACTGGCATCTTTACTTCCCTGGGAGATTCCAAAACTCCGCTTTATTTTCTGATTGGATCCTCTCTTGGAAACATTGTTCTGGATTACTGGTTTGTAGCCGGTCTGCACTGGGGCGTAGCCGGTGTGGCGTGGGCAACTTTTATTGCGCAGGGGATTGCCTGTGTTCTTGCGCTGTTTACGATGGCAGCCAGACTGAAACAGATTCAGACCGAAAAGAAGGCAGCTTACTTTTCTGCTGATATGTTAAAGCGGATTGCCCGGATTGCGGTTCCGAGTATCCTGCAGCAGAGCTTTGTGTCCGTTGGAAATATCTTTGTGCAGGGACTGATCAATTCCTTTGGTTCTTCTGTCATTGCCGGTTATTCCGCGGCAATTAAGTTAAATACCTTTACCATCACCAGTTTTACGACGCTTGGAAATGGCATTTCCAGTTTTACTGCCCAGAATATTGGAGCGGGCAAGGTTGACCGTGTGAAACAAGGCATGCGCGGCGGTGTCAGAATGGGACTTCTTCTGGCGGTTCCGTTTATTGTTGCGTTCTTTGGTTTTGGGCGTCTGATGATGTCTCTGTTTATGCAGGAAGACAGCGCAGTGGCCATGGAAACCGGTATTCAGTTTTTGCGGATCGTATCACCGTTTTATCTGGTGATTGCTTTAAAACTGGCATCAGATGGTATGCTCCGCGGGGCAGGCGCTATGAAAGAGTTTATGCTGGCTACGTTTTCAGATCTGATCCTCCGGGTAGTCCTTTCGTTCGTATTTGCCTCCTTCCTTGGCGTAACAGGGGTATGGCTTTCCTGGCCGTTTGGATGGAGCGTAGGAAGCATTTTGTCATTGTGGTGCAACCGCAGTGTAACAAAACGCATGGAAAAAAGTTTTGCAGGTTATTCTGGAAAGCCGGTGGGAAAGGAATAAACAAATATGAAAAAAAAGAAACAGCAGGGAAGCTGCGAAAGCTGTATGTATTATGAGTATGATGAAGATTACGAGTGTTACGTGTGCGAGGTGAATCTGGACGAAGATGAGATGGCACGTTTTATGGAGGATAAGTTTTATGACTGCCCGTATTACCGCCTTGGAGATGAGTATATGATCGTGCGCAAACAGATGTGATCGTGATTGCCTGGAACATAGGATAAAGGGGGACATACAATGAAAAACAAAAATTTATGGATTTTACTTTTGCTGCTTTTGGCTGGCATTGTACTTGGTGGCTTTTTAGGGGAAGCAACCAAGTCCATCAGCCTGCTTTCCTGGATGAATTTCGGACAATCCTTTGGGTTGGATACACCGTTGGTTTTAAATCTCGGGGTGCTGGTGATTACCTTTGGACTGACGATCCGCATTACGATGGCCAGTATCATTGGTGTAGCGATCGCACTTTTGATTTACCGTTACCTGTAAAACGGATTTGCAATATTGTATATTGAGGCGGCATCTGTGGCGTATATGCCGTTTGTATGAGAAAATTGGAGAAGAATGATGGAAGAGGAAGCAAAAAAGACGGGGAAAACCTATGAAATGGATATGTGCAGCGGATCGCTTTTCCCAAAGATCATCACATTTGCGGTGCCGCTGATCCTTTCCGGTATCCTGCAGCTGTTGTTCAATGCGGCAGATATTATTGTGGTGGGACATTTTGCAGGAAGGGAGTCTCTGGCAGCAGTTGGTTCGACAACAGCGCTGATCAATCTGCTGATCAATGTGTTTGTAGGGCTTTCCATAGGTGCCAATGTGTTGGTGGCCCAGTATTCCGGAGCACAAAAGTTCAAAGATCTGGAGGAAACCGTACATACGGCTATGATGATTGCCCTGGCAGGCGGAATCCTGCTGATTTTTGTTGGGGTGTGCTTTTCTGGTCCGATGCTGACACTGATGGGAACACCGGACGATGTGCTTATGCTTGCAGCCCTGTATTTAAAGATTTATTTTATCGGTATGCCGGCAAATCTGGTCTATAACTTTGGCAGTGCGATTTTAAGGGCAGTGGGGGATACAAAAAGACCGCTTTATTTTCTGTTGTTTGCAGGCGCGGTCAATGTGGTTTTAAATCTCTTTTTTGTGATTGCCTTATCGATGGGCGTGGCAGGAGTTGCGACAGCAACCGTTGTTTCAGAATGTATTTCTGCAGTGCTGATCGTGCGGTGCCTGGCGCATTCGGATGCTGCATACCGTCTTTCACGCAGCAAAATGAAACTGACCGAATCGAAAGTAAAACTGATCATGAAGATCGGGCTGCCCGCTGGTTTCCAGGGTGCAATTTTTTCCGTATCGAATGTACTTATTCAGTCTTCGATCAATTCGTTTGGTTCCATTGCCATGGCAGGAAGCACTGCATCGGCAAATGTAGAAGGTTTTGTATACAATGCCATGAATGCGGTTTACCAGACTGCGCTTAGTTTCACCAGTCAGAACTATGGTGCCGGAAAGATGAAACGCGTGACAAAAATCCTGTTGTATTGCCTTGGGGTAGTGATCGTGGTAGGAGTGGTAATGGGCGGAGGAGCCGTAATGATCGGACCGAAACTTCTGCAGATTTATTCCTCAGATCCGGAAGTGATTTCCTATGGAATGATGCGCATGCGGATCATCAACGGAACTTATTTCCTGTGTGGAATCATGGATACGATGGTAGGCGGTTTAAGAGGGCTCGGTTATTCCGTGATTCCTATGTTTGTGTCGCTGACCGGTGCCTGCCTGTTTCGGGTGTTCTGGATCTTTACGATATTTGCCATGCACCGGACACTGACAACACTCTATATCTCGTATCCGGTCAGCTGGATCATCACATTTACCGCACATATTATCTGTTATATCGTAATTCGCAGAAGGATGGCGGCAAAGCGAAAAAATCAGTAAGCATAGGACCAGTTATTCGTCGGCTGCTCTTGACAGAAACCAATGAGATAATCTGCGAAATATCAGGTGCAGTAAGGCAGCGCCGATGCAGATTGTGACCAGGTAAAGAAAATTGGCAGGCAGAATGCCGATATGCAAAGCAATCTCATGAAAAATCGGCTGAGTGCTGGGATAATACGGAGAAATGTAGAACATATCGGCCTGTCCATGACCCGGAGCCAGAATATTGATCAAAAAAGCAAGCACACAGCTTGCAAAAAAGATCGGAAGTGTCCGGGCATATCCTTTCCAGCTTAAATCAGAGCGGCCAATGATAAAAACAAAAATACCGATGCATACTAAAAGAAGATGCCATACGTAGCCGTGCAGCGTCAGGGTCCAGTGGATGCCGCGAAAACCTTCTGACACGATTAAAGCAGCCAGTCCGCCAAGCAGGTTAAAATCCTGCAGAAAGGTACAGATGGCTGTTTTTTTCGACCCTTTTTTCAAAAAAGGCAAAACCAGGCACAGATACATAGGAAGACTGCAGAGCTGGAAGGGAAAATACCACCAGTCGTAATGTCTGTGATCAATCATAAAATACAAAAAGAGTTGTTTGTACGCTTCTGTCAGAAGAAGAAAAAGACCGCAGAAACATAAAATCCGGTCATATGTCCTGTCCGAAAGAGCGTGAAAATGATATAATCGTTTCATAACAGGATTTAGTATAGCACGTTGGGGGAGAAAGAACAAGAATGGAGCAAAAACAGATGGCAGACCAGATGGCAGATACTGTCATGGCAGAGCGCTGGGAGCCAGAAACAGGAAAATTCAGAAAAACGGAAAACCTGCTTTCGGCATTTGGGTTTTCAGAATGGGAAACAATGCCGCGGGTCATTTCTTTTGTTGGGGCAGGCGGAAAGACCAGCACCATGTATGATCTGGCAAGGGAACTTGCAGCAAATGGTGCGCGGGTTCTGGTCACGACCAGTACCCATATTTTCAAGCCGGAACGGTATAACGTGGAAGTAGTTTCAAAACTTGCAGATCTTCCTGGGGAAAAATCCGGGTATTTTGGAGCAGACGCAGAGTCGGAATTGAAAAAAACAGAAATGACACGGCATGAATCAGAAAATCATGCAGCAGTTGGTAAAATCCTGGTTGCGGGAAAACAGGCGCAGGGAGCGGGAATGGAGGAAAAGCTTACCATGCCAGAGGACCTGGGAGATGAGTCTGTGATGAAACGTCTGCTGAGTCATTTTGATGTGATCCTGATCGAGGCAGATGGTTCCAAGCGGCTGCCATTTAAAATTCCATCGGAAACGGAGCCAGTTTTGATCCCGCAGACAGGTATGGTTGTGGCATGTGCCGGATTGAAAGCAGGAGGCAAAACGTTTGCGGATGTCTGCTTCCGTTTTGCTTCCCATGGAGCATGGCTGAAGCGAAAGGAAACCGATATTGTGACAGCAGAAGATATCGCCCTGGTTTTCATGGATGAGCGTGGAAGCCGAAAAGGTCTGGATGGGAGGTATTACCGAATCCTGTTGAACCAGTCCGATGGTGAAGCGGAGAAAAAGCTTTCCGAATCCATTGTTGCTGTTTTGCCGGAAAATCTGCAGAGAGTCTGCATTCGGACAACACGGATGGCGCAAGAAGAATAAAAACAGGTGTTATGAGGGGTTGTGCATGACCTGCACAAATTTGAAAGAATCATACAAGGAGAAGGAAATAAGATGAATACAATGAAAAAAACAGAAACGGCTGCAGAAACGACGAGAACTGCAGGCATGAGGAGGGTTCTGATCAAAGGTTCCGGCGATCTGGCCAGCGGCATTGCGCTGCGCCTTTACCGTGCCGGATTCCAGATCCTTATGACCGAGATTGCCGTGCCGACAACGGTGCGCCGCACAGTCGCTTTTTCTCCGGCTGTGTATCTGGGACGGATGCAGGTGGAAGATGTCACCGGAGTGCTGTGTGATTCGGTGGACATGGCAGAAAAAGAAATCGGGAATGGAAATATCGCAGTCATGGTAGATGAGCATGCAGACTGTATCCGGGAGTTTCAGCCGGATGTGCTGGTCGATGCCATTCTGGCAAAGCGAAATCTTGGAACGCACATGACAGATGCACCATTTGTGATCGGAGTAGGTCCTGGATTTACGGCTGGAGAGGACTGTCACTGCGTCGTAGAGACGAAGCGCGGGCACTACCTGGGGCGGTGCATCTGGTCTGGCAGTGCCATTCCCAATACCGGGATTCCGGGCCTGATCGGCGGATACGGGCTGGAGCGTCTGATCAAAGCACCTGCAGACGGAACATTCCGTGGATGCGTCGAAATTGGCGCAGAAGTGAAAGCTGGAGACATTGTCGGATATGTGGATGAAACACCGGTAAAGGTTCAGATCGACGGTGTGGTACGAGGATTATTGCAGGACGGAGTGAACGTGACGACCGGTATGAAATCTGGCGATGTCGATCCGCGGTGTGAAGTGAAGCATTGCTTTACCGTGTCCGACAAAGCCTCCGCAATCGGAGGCGGTGTGCTGGAGGCAATTTTGAACCATCAGTATCAGCCTTATGCGCATATGCCGGTTGCCATGGTGCTGCTTGCCGCAGGAGACAGCCGGAGATTTGGGGATGGAGATAACAAGCTTCTTACCATGGTGGGAGATAAACCGATGTACCGTCATGTGGCAGACGAGGTAAATATGGTCACGCCAGACTGTTTTGCAAAGAAAATCGTAGTCAGCCAGTATGATGAAATTTTACAAGATCTGAAACAGGACGGGTTTGAGGCAGTGAAAAATACCGAAAGCATTCTTGGAATTTCGCATTCCATCCATCTTGCGCTGGAGCAGATTCCGGAACATTATGCAGTCTGTTTCTCGGTCTGCGACCAGCCGTGGCTGACAGGGGAAACGATAAAGGGGCTGGTATCCGCGTTTCGCAAAAACAGAAAAGGCATTGCCTGTGTGACGTGGCAAGAACAAGACGGAAATCCGGTCTTGTTTGCACCGGAGTACCGGAATGAATTGTTAAAGCTGACGGGAGATGTGGGTGGTAAGAGGATCCTTCTGGTTCATCTGGAAGACGTGATCCGCTACCCGGCAAATAACAGCCGGGAACTGGCAGATGTTGACGAGAAATCCCAGCTTTGTTATAATCAAGAACGATTGAGTTGAAACCATAAGGAAGGAATAGAGAATGATTAAATTAGAACGTACCAGCGTCATGAATCTGGAAAATGCCATGCGTGGGGCACGCAATCCCATGAACAGCTGGGACCGGATGGACAGCTTCTATGACGAAGACGGAAATTATGTGCTGGGACCAAATGATCTGGGCTTGGCAAAGCGTCTGCGCCGTGCCGGAAGCGACCATCGCAAATATATTCGTCAGGTGTTCGTTTCGGTAGATATTACGGCACCGATGTACTGGTGGAAAGAGTACGATACTTATAAAGTGGCCACAGTAGCAAACTCGACCAGCACCATGCATAAGATCCACAGCAAGCCATTCGAACTGGATGATTTCAGCCACGATCATCTGACACCGGAGAGTGAAGCCTATATGCAGACCATCGTGGATCATCTGGAAACCATCCGTTTAAAGTATGTGGAAACAAAGGACAAGGCGTACTGGTATGATATGATCCAGCTTCTGCCGTCCAGCTATAACCAGATGCGGACCTGCACTTTAAACTATGAGACACTGATCAACATTTATTTTGCCAGAAAGAACCATAAACTGGATGAATGGCACACCTTCTGTGACTGGATCAGGACACTGCCTTACGCAAAAGAACTGATCCTGGCAGAGGAAGAGGAGGCTTAAGTGAAACTGATTGCAGCGGTAGATAAAAACTGGGCGATCGGAAATAAGGGGCAGCTCCTTGTATCCATTCCCCAGGATCAGAAAATGTTCCGGGATCAGACACTCGGAAAGGTCATCGTGATGGGGCGCAAAACCCTGGAAAGCCTGCCTGGCGGACAGCCGCTTTATGGCCGGACCAACATTGTGCTGAGCACAGATCCGGCATATCAGGTAAAAGGGGCAACGGTCTGTCATAGCCTTGAGGAAGTGCAGGACCTGCTTACAGCGTATCATTCTGACGATGTTTATATCATCGGTGGAGAAAGCATTTACCGTCAGTTCCTGCCTTTTTGCGAGGAAGCGCAGATCACCTGGATTGACTTTGCTTATGCGGCAGACACGCACTTCCCGAACTTAGATCAGGATAATTCGTGGGAACTGGCGGAGGAGAGCGACGAACAGACATATTTTGACCTTTGTTACGAATATCGACTGTACAAAAGGAAATAAATCTGTATAATATATGTTATGTTATTAACAATAATGTATTGCTATTCAAAACCAGACGTGCTAAAATACTTTTAGCACGTCTGAAAATAAGTTATATTCATGGATGGCATACAGAATTTGCAGATTGCAAAACAGGAGGAAGGAAATGTATAAGATTTTAAAAGCAGAAAAGCTTGCGGAGAAGATTTTCCTGATGGATGTGGAAGCTCCGAGAGTGGCAAGATCCTGTCAGCCGGGAGAATTTGTCATTGTAAAAATGGATGAGAAGGGAGAGCGTATCCCGCTTACCATTTGCGATTTCGACCGCGAGAAGGGCACCGTTACCATCGTGTTCCAGATCGTAGGTGCATCTACCTTAAAAATGTCTGAGTTAAAAGCAGGCGATGCATTCCAGGACTTTGTCGGACCGCTTGGTCAGCCGTCTGAGTTTGTCAAGGAAGATTTGGAAGAGGTAAAGAAACGCAAATACTTATTCGTTGCAGGCGGCGTTGGTACCGCACCGGTTTATCCGCAGGTAAAGTGGATGAAGCAGCACGGCATCGATGTCGATGTAATCGTAGGTGCAAAGAACAAAGATCTTCTGATCCTGGAAGACATGATGAAGGAGCAGGCTGGAAATCTTTACATTACCACCGATGACGGTTCCTATGTGCGCAAGGGCATGGTAACCGAAGTGATCAAAGACCTGGTAGAGAACCAGGGCAAGCAGTACGATGTATGCGTAGCCATCGGACCGATGATCATGATGAAATTCGTATGCAAACTGACCAAAGAACTGAATATCCCGACCATCGTCAGCATGAACCCGATCATGGTAGACGGAACCGGTATGTGCGGAGCATGCCGCTTAACCGTAGGTGATGAGGTGAAGTTCGCATGTGTAGACGGACCGGAGTTTGACGGTCATCTCGTGAACTTTGACGAGGCGATGAAGCGTCAGCAGATGTACAAGACCGAAGAGGGCAGAGCGATGTTAAAGGCTGTCGAGGGTGACACCCATCATGGCGGCTGCGGACAGTGCAACGGCTAATAGAAAAACGCTGAAAGCCGGAATAAGATACTGTTCACGCGTTGCGCAAACAGTGACGAAAAAGTCTGCAAACAGCTGCGGACAGGCCAAAGCAGATTCGGATTCATTAGGCAAGGCAGCAAAAAGCTGTCTGCGATCGGAGGATAAGAAATGGACGTATTAAAGAAAACTCCTGTCAGAGAGCAGGACGCAAAAGTGCGCGCTACCAACTTTGAGGAAGTGTGCTATGGATATAACAAAGAAGAGGCGATGGAAGAAGCTTCCAGATGCTTAAAGTGTAAGAACAACGCAAAGTGCATGGGCGGCTGCCCGGTTTCCATCAACATTCCTGGATTCATCAAAGAAGTAGAGGCTGGAAACTTCGAGGCTGCAGCGAATGTCATCGCTGAGTCTTCTGCACTTCCGGCAGTCTGCGGCCGTGTATGCCCGCAGGAAAGCCAGTGTGAGGGACAGTGCATCCGCGGCATCAAGGGCGAGCCGATCTCCATCGGTAAGCTGGAGCGTTTCGTGGCAGACTGGTCCAGAGAGAACGGCTTCGTTCCGAAAGCATCTGACGTAAAGAACGGCAAGAAGGTTGCAGTTGTTGGCTCCGGTCCTGCAGGTCTGACCTGTGCAGGGGATCTGGCAAAGCTTGGCTATGATGTTACGATCTTCGAGGCACTTCATGAGCCGGGCGGAGTATTGACCTATGGTATTCCGGAGTTCCGTCTCCCGAAAGAGACGGTTGTCCGCTCTGAGATTGAAAACGTAAAGAAGCTGGGCGTTAAGATCGAGACTGATGTCATCATCGGTAAGTCCGTTACCATCGACGAGCTGATGGATGAAGAGGGCTTTGAGGCAGTCTTCATTGGTTCTGGTGCAGGTCTTCCGAAATTCATGGGTATCCCAGGCGAGAACGCAAACGGCGTATTCTCCGCAAATGAGTACTTAACCAGAAACAACCTGATGAAAGCATTCCGTGAGGATTATGATACCCCGATCGTTGCAGGCAAGAAAGTAGCCGTTGTCGGCGGCGGAAACGTAGCCATGGATGCTGCAAGAACCGCACTGCGTCTCGGCGCTGAGGTACATATCGTATACCGCCGCAGCGAGGCAGAGCTTCCGGCGCGTGTAGAGGAAGTACACCATGCAAAAGAAGAGGGCGTTATTTTCGACCTGCTGACCAACCCGGTAGAGATTCTGACCGATGAGAACGACTGGGTAAAGGGCATCAAGGTTGTGAAAATGGAGCTTGGCGAGCCGGATGCATCCGGAAGACGCCGCCCGGTAGAAATCCCGGGTTCCGAGTATGTGATGGACGTTGATACCGTCATCATGTCTCTTGGTACCTCCCCGAACCCGCTCATTTCCTCCACCACCGAAGGACTTGAGATCAACAAGCGTAAATGTATCGTGGCGGAAGCTGCAAACGGACAGACCTCCCGTGAGGGTGTATTCGCAGGCGGCGATGCTGTAACCGGCGCAGCAACCGTAATCCTGGCTATGGAAGCAGGAAAGCACGGTGCAAAGGGCATTCACGAGTATTTAAGCAACAAATAAAAATAGAAATTCTGTGGCGTATAGGACAGGATAGCAAAGACAGGGGCATGTGAAAAAATTGTTTTTTCCATGCCCTTTTTGTGCGGAGATGGGAACGCTTTGCATGTATTCTGCAAAAAAATGGCAGACTGGATAAAAGTTGGGTGATTCTCTCATCAAATTTCTACAAAAAAATACTGGACTATTTGTCACTTTTATGAGAAAATATCATCAAGTATGGTGTGATGTTTTTGACAATCTCACAGAGCTGCCGGGTACAGGGCAGCAGCAGATTTTTGGAAACATCGTCTAGCACGTACTTTCAGGACATTACATAGTTGAAAGGAGTTTTAACATGATTTATTCACATGAAGTAGAAGAGATGTGCACAGTTGCACAGGGCGTTCATCATGGCGCTGCTCCGATCCCGGAAGAAGCAAAATGGGTACAGTCCAAACAGGTTTCCGATATTTCCGGTTTGACCCATGGTGTGGGCTGGTGTGCTCCGCAGCAGGGTGCCTGCAAGCTGACCCTGAACGTAAAAGAGGGTATTATCCAGGAGGCTCTGGTAGAGACCATTGGATGCTCCGGTATGACCCACTCCGCTGCAATGGCAGCTGAGATTCTTCCTGGCTTAACTGTTCTGGAAGCTCTGAACACCGACCTGGTATGTGACGCAATCAACACCGCTATGAGAGAGCTGTTCTTACAGATCGCATACGGCAGAACCCAGAGTGCATTCTCTGAGGATGGTCTGCCGATCGGCGCTGGCCTGGAGGACTTAGGTAAAGGTCTTCGTTCCCAGGTTGGTACCATGTACGGAACCTTAAAGAAAGGTCCTCGTTACCTGGAGATGGCTGAGGGCTATGTAACCGGTATCGCTCTGGATGCAGACGATCAGATCATTGGTTATCAGTTCGTAAGCCTTGGCAAGATGACTGACTTCATCAAGAAAGGTGACGATCCGAACACCGCTTGGGAAAAGGCAAAAGGTCAGTATGGCCGTGTTGCTGATGCAGTTAAGATCATCGACCCGAGACAGGCGTAAAGAAGGAGGACTATAATCATGGCATTATTTGAATCATATGAGAGACGTATCAAACAGATCAATGAAGCATTAAACAGCTATGGCATCGCTTCCATTGAAGAGGCAGAGAAGATCACCAAAGACGCAGGTCTTGACGTATACAAAATGATCGAGGGCATTCAGCCAATCTGCTTCGAGAACGCAAAATGGGCTTACACCGTAGGCGCAGCAATCGCAATCAAGAAAGGATGCAGAAAAGCATCTGAGGCAGCAGCAGCAATCGGCGAGGGCCTTCAGGCATTCTGTATCCCGGGTTCCGTTGCAGATACCCGTAAAGTAGGTCTTGGCCATGGTAACCTGGGCAAGATGCTTCTGGAAGAGGAGACCGAGTGCTTCGCATTCCTGGCAGGCCACGAGTCCTTCGCAGCAGCAGAGGGTGCAATCGGTATTGCTGAGAAAGCAAACAAAGTTCGTCAGAAACCGCTTCGCGTTATCTTAAACGGTCTTGGAAAAGATGCAGCTCAGATCATCGCACGTATCAACGGCTTCACCTACATCGAGACTGAGTACAACCCATACACCAACGAGGTTAAGGAAGTATTCCGTAAATCCTACTCCGAAGGTCTTCGTGCAAAAGTAAACTGCTACGGCGCAAACAGCGTTCCGGAAGGTGTTGCAATCATGTGGAAAGAGAATGTAGACGTTTCCATCACCGGTAACTCTACCAACCCGACCCGTTTCCAGCATCCGGTAGCAGGTACCTACAAGAAGGAGAGACTGGAAGCAGGCAAGAAGTACTTCTCCGTAGCTTCTGGTGGTGGTACCGGACGTACCCTGCATCCGGACAACATGGCAGCAGGCCCGGCTTCCTACGGTATGACTGATACCCTTGGTCGTATGCATTCCGATGCACAGTTCGCAGGTTCTTCTTCCGTGCCTGCTCACGTTGAGATGATGGGTCTGATCGGCGCTGGTAACAACCCGATGGTCGGCATGACCGTTGCTGTTGCAGTTGCCGTAGAGGAAGCAGCTACCGCTGGTAAATTCTAATTGAAAATGGCTTAAAATAAAGGTTTGTGAGGCTTCTTGGATTTTTCCGGGAAGCCTCTTTTTTGATTTCAAGTATGTCCAAAAATCAAAAAATCGTGTATAAATTGGCATAAGTCTACGAGAGGTCTACGAAAAATCTCAATGTAGACTTGGAAAACGTGTAGACTTTGTAGACTTGAATGTGATATTATGAATTCAAGCATATTATTAACAAGAAAGAAAGGGCGATAATATGGGCGAAGTTATAGTCAAACAAAGATTGCATAAGTCTACTGGTAAAATAGTATATGAATACGCTTTTGAGGTTGCATCTATTGATGGCAAAAGAAAACGTAAAACAAAAAGTGGATTCAAAACCAAGAAAGAAGCAAGAGAAGCTGGAAAATTAGCACAACAAGCCTACGAGAAAGTTGGAGTTCCAATAGAACCTTCTACAATGTCATATTCTGATTTTCTCGATGAGTGGATAGAAAAATCTTGTAAACTCACATGTAAAGATGTAACCGTCAAGGGATACGAAAAGAAAATAAGACTTTATGTAAAACCTAGAATTGGACAATACAGAGTCAAATCTATTACAAAGAAGATATTGCAAGATGTATTAATTGATCTATTTAATGAGGGATTTTCACAGAACACTTTATCGTCAATTCGTGCTGTGTTTACAAAATCTTTTGAATACGCTGAAGACAATCATTATATCCAAACAACGCCAGCTGTTAAACTTACTATTCCAACCGCAATGCAACCAAAGGTACAAACGAGAACCAAAAAACATATTTACATTCCAGAAGATAAAAGAAAAATGATTTTTGATCGTTTCCCAGAAGGAACGACAACTTATATCCCAATGCAAATAGCATACAGAACAGGATTACGTCTTGGAGAGGTATACGGACTTGTCTGGGAAGATATTGATTTTGAGCACAAAACACTATCAGTAAATCGACAAGTACAATGGTTCACTCCACCTCCAAAACCAGGCGAAAAAAGAACCGTTGGAGGTAAAAGAGATTCAGACGGATATTGGTATTTTTCGACTCCAAAATGGTCATCATATCGAACCATAGATATTGATGATGAATTAATCGAAATTTTGCTTAAAGAGAAACAGAAACAGAATAAAGGGGAAGCATATTACGCTGAATATTTTACTCGTTATTATTGTCAACAACATCTTTCGTTTAATGGCAAGAAACCTCAATTTTCTGTAATGCCAATGAATGAAATCCAAACAGATAAAACACCTTACGAAATACATTTTGTAACAAGAAGAGATAACGGCACTTACGTTACGACAGGGACGACCAAACATTCAGCCCATATCATTCATCATCAATTGAATTATCCAGAATATGATTTTCATAGTTGGAGACACACACATGGCACAATGCTACTTGAGAATGGCGCGGATCTTACATTTATCCAAAGAAGATTAGGGCATAAAAATTTGGATACAACTCTCAACATATATACAAACCATTTAACGCAAACCATCCACGACAGAAG
Organism: Clostridium sp. AF32-12BH; assembly: GCF_003477935.1. Taxonomy (NCBI): domain Bacteria; kingdom Bacillati; phylum Bacillota; class Clostridia; order Eubacteriales; family Clostridiaceae; genus Clostridium; species Clostridium sp. AF32-12BH. Next base: position 122,012 of record NZ_QUEH01000012.1, read on the forward strand.
TTTACAGAAGCTCAATGGTATGTTTCAGCCCGACAATTGACAAGCAAAATTTGCCCCTAAAATCGGTTTTGATCATTCAGACGATAACTTCTTCGCCTAAGCAATAAAAAGCCAAAATCGGGCAAATAAACGCCTTACACAGAAATGGATAATATGAAAGACATATACGACAGACCTATGAATCGTCAACCGTGTGCCTGTTTATCCTGGACAACCGCAAGCGGTGAACTCACGCCGATCCAGATAAAGGTAAAAGATGAATCTGGTGAAATCCAGACCATAAAGAATATCGAAGTCCTTTCAACTGAGAAGAAATCGACCTTTCATTGCAATGTGTGGATATTCCATTGTGTAGCACCAATCAATGATCTCAGGCACAGATTCATGTTGTCTTACCAGTCTGATAAAGGCACTTGGGATATTGTGAAAGAGTAGTCGCGTGATAAGAACAAATGTGCTACAATCAAGTTGTCTCTCTTTTAGAAAGGCAAAGAGTATCGGGATGCGCCTAGCTGAGAAGCTGGGCGTTTTCATTTTGTCGAATTTTGCGGTTCATAAAACTTGCCAAAATCTAACAAATAGCTTATTCTATAATTGTTCTTTTTGCAGAACGTCATTAAACCTCGAAGAAGCCTTAACTTTTCCCACGAAGTTAGGGTTTTCTTTTTTTTTGGAATCGTAAAAATGGGACATCAGATTTTACTCCAATGTCCCATTAAATTTATAATATACATCTTCCAATAATTTCAGATTGCAACAACGACTCTTGACACGAAGATCATGCTGTGATAGCGATTCGTCATCAGTCAATACCAGTTGTCTCAGCTTCGTAGCAGTAGAAGTGATTCCAATAATATCATTATTTATTGCTTCATATTGGTTCTGCAATAAGATGCGATACTTCATATCTAATTCTTTGGCAAAATCTATACCGATTAGTGCAGAATCCGGCACAGGAATCATATTGTTGAAGTTAATGGCTCCATATTCGCCGCCCTTAATTTTACGGAAATCTTTTCCATTTTTCATTTGGCGATGTTTTGCTTTTGGTGATGTGAGAGGAGCGTAGTATTTAATATCCTCGATCTGCAAGACGACTCCAATATAAGGTCTGGAATTCTGTTTATTTTCTTCTACCGAATTATCATACTGGCGCAAAAATTTAATATAATCATCTGTGATGTGATAGAATCGCATATTTCTCCTTTGCATCGTAAAAAATAGGGAACGATTTCTCGCTCCCTAGGCTTTTTTAATCCTCTTTTATTTGGTGGAGGGACACCGCTGATTTAGTTCCTACTTACTGGTGAGGAAACACCGCTGATTTAACTCTCACTTATTGGTAGAGAAACACCGCTTTTGTATTTATATTATATGACATCTCCAAAATTATGTCAACACGTATTTTATAGAACAAAAAAGAGCCGGATAATTCCAACTCTTTCCTGCATTGCTTTAGGTCTTTAAATTAACCTACATAATGGTTTCAATCCTCAGTCAACATTTTTACGAAGTCTGGCAGTCTGTGAAGCATTACAATAAGGCATGTTGATTTCGCTTCGACCTTATTGTTGTAATACTTACGTATTAATAAATATTAACATTTCAATCCATAGGATTACTCCTGATGCCATATTATCTATGACACTTATAATGTATCACACAATTTACCATAATGCAAGCATAAAGTGAAACTATTTTATCTGGTTATTATGTTGCCGCCACAACATTGCAAGCCTTTCACTTGCCCGGCATTGTACGGGTGCTTCCGAGAGGGCGGTTGATAACGCTGCCAGTACAGCGCTGTGCGCACCTTACACAGATGTCTTGCTGTTCAGCAAGGAAAGAATTACTTCTTCCGGCGAAATAGTTTTCCAGCTTTCCGGCACGCTGCTAAGAACTTATCGGTAACTACATTCTCGTTGAATCGCTTCAAAAATTCCTTGGAATCCCATGCCTTAATAACTGGAACACTAGGAAAGAATGTCTCCAAATTACTTCGTCTATAATGTTTCGGATTTTCTGGATGACTCACCTAAATCACAACCTTTCCCTCTGGATTTTCGCTGTCTTTCTCCTCAATATATTCTCCGTTTTCATTGAGCCAATAATACATATTAGAGCATACAGATTTCACCCAACAGTTATTAGCCATTCTGCCGTTATCGGCAAGATAATAGAATTTTCCATCATCCTGTTGCACCCATTTTGACCGATAAGCCGCGCCAGTAGAAGAGAAGTACATCCATTCTCCTTCGTATTTATACCAAGCATTGCATACCATTTTATTTGAGTCGTCTAAGAAATAATATAACTGACCACCAATCTCATGTAAGCCTTTTACCGCCTTACCAGACTGCTCCAAATAATACCAACTATCGTCTATTTGCAACCAACCAGTATGCATTGCACCGCCTTTATCCAGATAATACCAACCATCAAAATGATATACCCAGTCACCGGAAACCATATCTCCATTTGGATTATGTAAGTAGTACCACTGACCATTTTTATCCTGATACCAACCAGTAATCATGTAGGAATCTTTGCCGAAAACGTACCACCTGTCATTGATATATTTCCAAGCATCAATCACATAACTACCGTCAGAATTGCGATATTTCCAACCAGTAGCATTATGCTCCCAGCCGGATTTATCCGTACCATAATTCGGGCGCAAGAACTTATGTCCTGCCTTTTTAGCGGCTGAAATACTATATGTTTTAGGGCAGACACAGCCACCACCATTACGAGCAATCGTAGTCACATTTGTGGTCGTATTTGCCCCGAAAGTCTGAAATGTAGAAGCGGTAACTTTGGTTACTAACTCGGCATGGTGGAAGCGTGATCCATTCCAAAATACGATAATATCACCAAACTTTGGTGAGTCGTATACTTGTCCCTTTCGCTTAAAAAGAGAATAAGTTTCCTGGCAGTTAATCATAAATTTCTGTAAGCAAAGTTCCTGTGCAACGGCTAATCCGTATACCTTTACAAAGCCCCAAAAGATAGTAGCAATACAGTAATATGAGCCTTGATAATTTGCTAATCCAGCATCGGCTAAGTCCTGCCAGAACATAGTCCAGTTGTCTGATCCGACGTAATTCCCGGTCATTTCGTATAGGTTTTTCTTTGGCGTATTCTTTCTTTTTTCCACGTATCCATTATATTTTTTGAGGAAGTTTACGAGTTTTTGCGGGTCGTAAAATGCCATAATGAATGCTCCTTTCTGAGTAAAAAATACCCACATAAATCCAGAAATGCCAACACGCAAAATTATCAATTATATCATTTTGCGTGCAATGCTTTCCTAGTTTCTATGTGGGCTTGCGATATAATTTGTTGATAATCTTATTGAGTAACTGACTACTTTTCTTCTGACTTAATCAAAGTATTAATTGTTTCTTGAAGATGATGTTCGTCTTTGAACACAAAAATAGTGCTACTAAAATTCAAGTCTCCATGAATAGTACGACCAGGTTTTAAGTCGATAATCCGATACCCCATTTTTACTAATCTTCTTGCGATACTAGCTTTGTAAACATAGATTCCGTACATAAAATATTATTCCTTTCAAAAGTTGCGAAAAACGCAATTATTTTCCAAAAAAGTTGCGAAAAACGCAACTCCAAATGTAGCAAATAGCCAGTATTTTCCTACGTTTTTGACGTATTGTACTATCTTTTATCTTACACTTAACATACTTCATTTAATGTAGAAAGCTCATTCATGAATTCTTTCCAACCACTGTTATCAAAGTATTTACAAAGTTCTTTTTCTGGGTTCTTGCCATTTATATAAATATAAGGATTGGCAATATAAAATTTCTCTATATTTTTTGTCTTACAATTACCAACTTGCATGATTCCAAAAACTCCATGTTTAATTAGTGAATTCATTAATCTGGTCATGCGAGAATAATCAGTTTGCATCACATCTGCAATTTCATGTAAGTCCATATTATGTTTTCTCTTTCCAATTCCAATCTTCAACACATTGTCTTCGTAAGAAACAAATTTGGATAACCCAATGGCAATCTGATATTCTTTTGGCGGTAATTTTAATGAGAGAGCATACGCCATTTCTGTGAACATCTTTACAAACCCCTCTCCTTTATTAAAATTTAAAACATGTGTGTCAACATAATCTTTATGTTTCTTTTCGCTTTCAGTTAAGGTGTCATCTTCTATAGAAGTACACCCATTAGTTTCACAGATAAATTCACCTGTGTTTTTATCAATATGGATCACATCCATACTATTCAATTTTTTACGCATATGTAAATTCTCCCTTTTAGTAATTCTTTATTGGTCTTCTTCTATTAGTCATATTTGCGATCTTGCGTTAGCAAGAGAGCAAGGGGTGACGATTGCTTGTCAATCGGCGCACCAACTGCCGTAGGCAGATAAAGTATCTTCCACTAGGTTCATAGTCGTATTTTGCTACGCAAAACACTCCTTACTCATTGCGCCAAAACTATACGCAACTCGTACAGTTTTTGTTTTTCATTTAAAATTAAAAGAGCCATTGCGTCAAACTGACACAACAGCTCTTTCTTTATTTCCAAGACTCAATCTTCTTTCCGTTCCACTTAAAATATCTTTTGCCAATGCGATAATACGGGGTTTCCTCGTTGGCGTGAAAATAATAGACAAGCGAATCATCTAGTACAATACATACGCCAGACAGAAATAACCATGCCGCCGCAAAGAATAGATTAATCTGTCCCGCAACAGCAGAGAATGGAAGAGAAGAGTAGTCCCAAATTGCTAATCCTTCAATCACATTCCACTGGTAGCCAAATATACACTCACACAAAAGTGCAATCAGCATACCAACGGTGCATTGAAGAATAAAATCTGTCTCATAGGTAAACAACTCGTTAATACTGCCAACCAGAATACCAATTACAGCGGCGAGAACAAACATTCTCCAATCTGTCAGATGTCCTTTATAAATACATTCTATCAGGAAGTATATTACGCCGAAAATGGTCATGTGTGTAATACGGTCACAGAAGAAATGAAATCCCTGTTTTAGCATATTATGCACCGCCTCCGTCCATGTCATAGGCATAATCTGAATCGACTGTCCCGGCGCGACCACCATCCAAGTCGATATCGCCTACCATATATAATTGTACTTGCTCATAGAGCTTCGCAGACATCATGCCGTCATTTTCAGCACTTGCAATTGGCAATACCACATCATTGTCTTTCCTTAATTCCTTGCCACCGTCAATCTTCACAGATGATACTGTGGTGGACTTTGGCGCGAATAGTTCTTTACATTTATCCAAGAAGGTAGACAGTCTTCGAGGACTTATATATTTAATTTCCATTTTCATTATACCTCCAAGGTTAGTCAACAACCCATAATCTAAAGCTTTATGGGCTTGTAGCTCGATACAACTTCGTTATTGCATTTAAGGGTGTAATAATTTATTCGTAAGCATAAACTACCTATCAGGACATGAGCTTGCCCCTAAAATTCTTTTTCCCTCTGTTAATATATTCTTTGCAGCATTGATATCTCTGTCGTGAATTTCTCCACACTCTGGACATGTCCATTCTCGAATCCACAACGGTTTCTTACCAGTAATACACCCACAACAAGAGCAGATCTGTGAGCTAGGAAACCATCTGTCAATTTTCTGAACAGTTCTTCCCTTATCCAATGCTTTATATTCCAACATATTTACAAATTCAGACCAACCAACATCTGATATACTCAATGCCAAATGATGATTTTTCATAAGACCTTTTACATTTAAATCTTCCAAAGCTATCACTTGGTTCTCGTTTGTAAGCTTATAAGAGATTTTATGTAAATAATCTTTCCGTTGATTAGCAATATGTTGATGTAACTTGGCAACTCTCAATTTCTGATGATCATAGTTATTACTTCCTCGTTTCATTTTACTTAATTTTCTTTGCTCTCGCTTCAACTTTGGTAGTTCTTTCCGCAAAGACTGCAATACTGGAAACTTCTCGCCATCAGAACAGATTGCTAAGTCTTTCAACCCTAAATCAATGCCAATTTCTTTATTTATTGGTTCTGGTTTTTCTAATATTTCTTCGTCTCTCCACAAAATAGAAATATAAAAATCACCTGTTGGTGTCATCGAGATAGTACAAGATTTTGCTATTCCAATTTTATGTCTGTGATTGATCATTTTTACATATCCTAATTTTGGCAACTTAATATCATTTTCTGTCACTGGATAACCAGAAGACGTCATTGTTTTATAACTATTTTTAGGTCGCTTTTTACTCTTGTATTTTGGATAACCAACATTTTTCTCTTTAAAAAATTTAGAAAATGCAGACTGTAAATCCATTTGAGTAAAACACAATGCCATAGAATCAATTTCTTTTAACCATTCATTTTCTTTCTTATAAAAAGCGGGTGTATTAATTTTACCTTTTTTATTCTTTTCATAATATTCGATGTTGTCGTGTAATGCTTGATTCCAATACCATCTACAACATCCAAAAGTCTTCATTATGAGTTGTTTTTGTTCTTCTGTAGGATAGCATCTTATTTTATATGCTTTAATGATTTTCACCTCCTACTATAATATTCGCTCTTTCGCAATTCCTCCACTGGCTTTAGACAGTGGGATTCCTTGTTTAATTCTCTTTGAAGATAAGACGGAGATTTTGACATCTCCGCCCTTCTTGTTGTCATGTAAATTACTCAGCAGCGAACATTGCCTCGATTTCCTTATCGGTAGCTTCTACATAAGTAGTACCCTCGATGGTATCAAGTCTGCCTTTGATGGCAGTGATATCAGCAGCGTTTGTAGCAATGCCGGATTTGTTGGTTGCTACCTGACCATCGGCCAGAGCAGTTACAGCAGCAGCGGCATCATCGCCAGCCTTCTTTGCAGCCTTGATAGCAACATCGGTTGCACCGCCGTCAGCCAGAGAAGCCTTTACATCTGCAACATCGGTTCTCAGAGCTGCAACATCAGCTTCCTGTAAAGCAGTGTCAGCTTTTGCACCCTGTGCAGCAGTTGCATAGTTCGGAGCTAAATCGTCGGAATACTTCTTAGCATCAGCCAGTGCCTTTGCAGAAACCTTGTCAGCGTAATCTACAACGGTAGCAGCATCAGTACCTTCCGGCAGATTACCAACCTTTTTATCAAGGTTAGCGATTGCAGTCTTGTTAGCAGCAATATCACCTGCCATGGTAGCGGCTTCACCCTTATGAGCGGCAGCATAGTCAATAAGCTCTTTATAGGTGTTTACAACGCCATCATCAGATACTTTGGTGGAGAAGTCATTGAAAGCATCATCAATAGCTTTCTTTACGGAACCTGCGCCCTCACCGTTAAGAGTATCGATAGCGGTCTTGTTAGCAGTAATTAAACCTCTAACCTCGGTGTCATTATACTCGGAATCAGTAATGGTCTGCTCAAGCTCTTTCTTGACATCAGCAATCTGTTTCTTTACAGAACCCTCTACAGAAACCTCGCCGTCCAGCTTATCCAGTACATTCTTATTAGCGGTAATCTGCTCCTGTAAAGCATCGCTTGCGGTCTTAATCTGTTTTTTAACAGATCCGTCGGTATCAACAGTACCATCTAATTTGTCCAGAACTTTCTTATTTGCTGCAATCTCGCCATCAAGAGCAGTCTTAGCAGTCTTGATTTTGTTGTCTACGGAACCCTCTACATCTTCAGCACCATTCAGTTTAGCAATGGCATCGGTGTTTGCCTGGATCTTGGTGTTCTGTTTACCCTCGGACTCACTAATCTTAGTCTCGACCTCAGTGGTCTTTGCCAGGTCAGCCAGTTTAACGCCACCGTCAGCAACAGTACCGTCAGCCTTGGCAACTACAACGTCACCTGCAACAGCACCAGTCATCTTGGTGATCAGATTGCTCAGATCGGTTTCCGGAAGATCAATGGTGTATGCCGGAACAGCATCTTTACCCGGAGTTTTAACGGTATAGAATTTCAGAGTATAGCCGTCGATTGCAACGGATTTAAAAGAATCTTTTACGCCATCAGATACCTGGCTGCCAATGTATGATTTGATTAAACCATCGTACTTCTGAAGCTTACCTAAAGTAATAATTGTAACCTGTGCCATAATAAATAGCCTCCTTAAAATTATTTTGTAATAGTGAAATAAAGTTAAAAAGTTGCATATATTAAGAAAGTGCAGTCCATATCAGATATGAACCACACTTAATTAATTTGGAATGTTTGTATTGGAATCGAACATCTCATCAATCGCAGAATCTTCTGCAATAGCAATTTTCTCATCCAACTTTTTGTCAATAGATTCATCTAATTTCGCATCCAGATAATTCGTTACCACCGACTCAATATATTCCTTGGCTTCCGTCTGACTAATATAATCAAGTGCTTGTAATTTTTTATCCAGAGCATCGTCTGTGACATAATTATTCTCCGCCAGATAAGCAGAAGTCACCATTTCTTCCTTTTTGATTTCCTCGCCAACGAGAGAATAATCAGTGATTCTGTGCGCAGAAATATCCTTAATATGAGTTTCTGCATCTGTTTTGTCTACGAGGAAAATATGATTTTCAGAACTTTGGAAGACTGTCTCAACAGACTCAAAGATACGATACTGACCTTTTACGGAATAAATACCATTATCCAGATTGCCTACCATAATCGGTTCGGCTAATGAACCTTCAAGATTTACAATTGGCCTGTTTCCAAGCGTATTATAATCAATCTGCTCATCGACATCGGATAGAAGAGTAACACACCATAAGTCTTCATCATCTTTATTGACAATATAGGCTTTATATCGGTTCTTTTTCTTGATTGCTACAAGCTGACCTTCATAAGTATCTGTTGCAGCATTCAGATAAAGCAGCGCTTCTTCTTCAGTTGGAAACTGATATACTCTGGATTTAATCGGAACCTGTTCCAAATCTTCTGTAAGGATATAGCATTCATGTGTATCCTTTGTATAAATAAGATCATAGGCATCTAATTTACCGGAATCAATTCGATCCTGAATATCGGTCAGGTTCAGATAACCATATCTGCTTCGATTTTTAGCTGAACTCTCAGCCATGCGTTTTGACCTCCTTTCTATAATTCTTAGAGAATATGAATATGATTACAGAACAACTTTGATTAAACCATCTTCGGTATCATCTGCAATCGCATCACCGAGGTCATTAAGTGCAATTTTATCTCCAATGGCTTTACCATTTGCTGTCAGATACAATTCGGAAGTATCATTATCCAACTTGATATTGTCTGCTTTGGCTTGATCGTAGGCATTGGCCATTTTGTCCAGACCTTCCATTTTCACATTCAGCTCATTAATTTTCTGCGTAATAGCATCAAATGATTTATTGGAAACAAAGGAATAATAATCAGACAATGGAGAAATAGTAATTGTAGTCTCGCCTGTTTCAAGACTATATTCTTTCATTTCTTCCATATCAACCTTAGACATTGTGAGATGAATTGTAATATCACCAGCAAATCTGGTAAGATCCGTATCCACCGGAAGAATATAAGAGTAGTAGTTGTCTTTATACACCTCGTCCTCTTTGGCAAGAATTTCGGCATGAGCTTCATTACCCTGGTCAAGATATTTAAGAACAACTGTAAAATCCGCCAAGTCTAAATCTCCGTAGGTTGACGGAACAAGGAAGCGGAATTTATCTACAAGATTTTCTCGCTGATAAATTTTTGTCCTGACTGTGACTTGGAGACTTTTATCATCAGGTTTGAATAAAACAGTATACATTTTGCCTCCTGTTAATGAAAAGGAGTCTCATATGTCAGAGACTCCATGATTGATAAATTACTCTTCGCCAAAGATTTTCACTGCCATAACAGCATCTTTATCCTTAGCGGAAAAGATAGCTTCCTTAGCAGCCTGCATCTTGTTGAAGTACGGTTTTGTATATGCTCTTACTGCAATAGCAATAGCACCAAACTCTTCCTCGGTTCTTTCAGTGCAAGCGGAACCTTTGGAATGCCACTCTAATTTTGCCTTTGGATTACTGGTCTTTTCCATCATATAACCCATATATTCCTCGGTCATCTCGGAACGATCCTCGTCCTCAACGCCATAATACAGACCGTCGGTATGCTTCATCGGGTTATTGCGGAAGAAGTCATTCATAGCTTCTTTATTCTTTGCCTGGCGATACTTTTTAAGCTCGTCCAGAGTACAGGTATCAACGTCAATAGTTGGATTAATCTGCTTGTCCAGCTTGTCTACCAGGGCAACGGTCGGGTCAACATACTTGAGAACTACAACTACAAGTTCAACCTGTTTGGTTTCGGTAGTTGGGACAGAAGTAGTAATCTCTTTGCCGGATTCATCCAGAGAAGCAATCTCTTTGGTGGATTCAGAAACAACATCTACAGTCATTTCGGCAACAGAAGAAACAGAGGTGTAATTGGAGAAAGTACATACATAAGTTCCTTCATCGTTGGTTTTGATGATTTCTTTTGCAACATCAGCTACGTTTGCCTGGTCAAAGAAATCCTTTACAACATCCAGAGAATAATCAGACTTTAAAAAGCGGAGAGTAAGAGACTCAGCGGTATTCTCGGAATCGTATAACTTGAATACTTTGTTGTTTAAAAAGGTAATATTCATGGTTGTCTTCCTTTCGTTTTTATAAAATTTTGGCTATTGGCTTGGAAATAGGAATTTTTGAATTAACAGAAAACTGCTTGAAAAACAGAACATTGTGTGGTATATTAGTTGTGCCGGGATAAAATCCCGTGGATTGAAATACAAGCATTTACTAATGCAAAACGACGATTGGTTGCAATATGATTGACATTTTCCTTTCGTTGCACAACACACCTCTATGTAGCCGGTATTGCACAAAAATGTCTTCCGTGGATTAAAATGTAAGTATTTGTTAACAGGCAAACACTTCGAAACTGAGTTAGAGATCTTTTCTCTGGCTCTTTTTCGTTTCATTGGCAAATTTTGAAAATCGACGCCTCAAAAAGCTAGTAAAATCAAGGGTTTTTGGACATGAAAAATCCGATGAAAGAATGATTTCAAATAATTACTAAATTTCTGAAAATCTTTATGTATAATATTCTGAAAATCTACATAAACATTCACTCAATGTAGTAATATTGAAAATGTAAGGAATAATACAAATACACGCTACGATCAGATATCTCTTTTATCTAATACTGCATCACAGCCATATACATTTCCGGAAGACGGCTATGTATATATCAGTTCAGAAAGAGCAACTTCCGGCATAATACGGGCTGTCGTGACTGATAAAAAGGGTGCTGCAATTGCTCTACTCTATATGAATGTAACAGGAAGTTACCAAACGCAGTCATTATGGGTTAAAAAAGGAATGAAAGTGTATGTAGCTAGTACGATCGATGGATGTCAAATTAATTATTGTAGCATAGGTACTTAAACTAAAATCGTGATAAAAATTAAGAAACCATAATATATGAACCGAAAACAATCACATTCGATACCGAAGCAGTTTTATACAAACGTATAGATTTATTACTATAGATCCACATAGTTCCTACTGGTAAATATGGGAAATTGTTATTTCGGAGGTCTAATATTGCATAATCGTAGTTTGGAGCCACCTCTGTAATATCTGCCTGTAAAATCATTGTTGATTCGGTTGGTAGATTGTTGAGTGTACCGTATAAACTTATAGCGTTATCAAATTTCTTAAAAATATAGATATCCGTATTGCGTAGAAACAGACATTGGCTTAACTGATAAATTACTACTTGAAATTTCTTTGTGAATAAAAATTCATTTCTCAAATTTCTCCACGTGTTGAATTTACTAATTTTGATTCTCATAGTAGTAATTTTGCTGAGCTAAATACAGCAACGAAAAAGAGCATTTTTACTGGCGAATGGAATAGTGAATACGATTTAGGTGTATTATCCTTTATCGATTGCACTGGAAATGAAATTTATATTCAGACAACGTCAAGCGGGCTAATTAATGCAATAATGATTAACAAAAAGGTAATATTTCAACGATAATCTTATACTAATCAACAATATGCAATAGGAGCAAACAACAAACCGTCAGTCCAAATAGATCCGGTAGTAAATGTAATAGTAATTTTAATTCACATGTGGCGACAATTTCTCTGCCAGCACAAGTTGGCATGACAGCGAATAATATTATCAAGAATTGCAAAGCATGTTGTGCTTATATGAAAGAAGCCTATAAGATACATATTTTTTGTGGGTATAACTCAGGGTATGCAACGATTATTGGTTATACGTATGAGACATCAGAAACTACCCGTTACGCATTGTTCCTGTGTCAAAGCATTGCAAGTAACAACTTATATGTTTGTCGATGCTATGAAGGCAATTGGGTTGTTTACGAAATTCAGGGGAATAAGCTTACATGATTATGCACTTGTATCAACGTATAAAACTATCAAGTTGGTCACTACAGCGCCTACAGATCCGCAAAGGGAAATAGCATTTCCTTGATTGCCTTTGTTTCCGCCTATCACGCTAATACAATCTTTAGTAGATATACTGCCGTAATTAACAATAGAGCAAAATGTACATACAACATGGTCAAGAATCGCATAGCCGGAACTACCGATGGTTGCAGAATCATATTTTTTTGTTTTGAATGTGAGCATATTACTAGATTCTTAATCAAATTTAATGATGTATAAACATACAAAATTGCCTTATATTCATTCATTACACATCCCAAGATAGTAATATTGAATATGGAATAAGCCCTCTTGGTATGATA
>NZ_QUEH01000013.1:0-125810 GCF_003477935.1 Clostridium sp. AF32-12BH
CCGCCATTTGGAGAAGTGGAATTTAAATTTTCATTTTAGGGCGTTTGGACTCCGAAAAGAAAGCTCTTTGATTTCCTCAAAATTGATGATAGAATAAACGTGGATACAGGAAAAATATGAGAAATTAGGAAATTGTGCATAATCACAAAAAAGTGTTTACATTTACCAGTTTGTATGGTAATATCATATATGTAATCGGTTTCCTAAATCGAGAGCGAAAGAGGACCTTAAAAATGAACATTAAAGAACTGGCTAGGCGTGCAGGAGTTTCTTCTGCTACTGTTTCAAGAGTATTGAATAATTCAGGTTACGTAAAAGAAGAAACAAGAAAAAAAGTACTGGAAGCAGTGGAAGAATATAATTACGTTCCCAATGCGCTTGCCAGAAACTTAAGTATTAAGGACAATCCCAGCATCGGAGTTATTATTCCGGATATTGAAAATGAATTCTTTTTTAAGGCGATCAGCGGAATCAGCGATGTGGCGGATGCCTTTCACTACAATATCGTATATTTTGGAACCAACGAAACGCTGAGCAAAGAACACGAGTCGCTGAATGTAGCAATCAGTCAGAGACTTAAGGGTGTGATTATTGCACCGATTTCCCAATTGGATACGCAAACCAAGGACAGCCTGATTAAATTGGAAGAATCCGGGATTCCGGTGGTATTGATTGACCGCGATATCAAGGGAGCACGTTTTGACGGCGTGTTTGTGGACAATTACGGTGGAGCTTACGATGGAGTCAGCGCACTGATTCAGAATGGTCACAAAAAGATTGCAGTGATTGCCGGACCAAGCACATCAAAGCCGGGAAAAGAACGGCTTGCAGGTTATAAACAGGCTCTCGAAGATGCAGGGATTCCTGTGCGGGAAGATTATATCGCATACGGAGATTTTAAACGCGAGAAAGCTTATGAATCCGCCAAATCTCTTTTGAAACAGCCGGATCCGCCAACAGCAATCTTTTCCTCCAACAACGAATCGACCCTTGGTTGTTTGAAATGTCTGACAGAATGCGGCATGGTTCCGGGGCGGGAAATCGCACTATTAGGATTTGATGATATCGAGACACTCCGTGTCATTGATTACAAACTTTCTGTCGTGGAGCGCGATGCAAAGCAACAGGGGGCTGAGGCCATGAAACTTCTCATGGAGTGCTTCGCGGACAGCAAAAACCGTCAGAGGGGAAAACGCATTCTGGTCCCATATCAGGTTGTACTCAGAGGTTCTGAACGGGGAGTTCATATGGAAAAGTGAAAATAGAAGAAATGATGTGTAGTAAGATACACATTTTTCTTTTCATCAATGTGTAACCGATTACACATTGACAATAATTCAACAAGGAAAAGGAGAGGGTATTATGAGTTTAAATCACATGATCGATCACACCATGTTAAAGGCTGATGCATCAAAAGAGACGATTATCCGCTATTGTAATGAAGCGAAGGAACATGAATTTGCATCCGTTTGTGTCAATACCTGTTTTGTGCCGCTGGTTTCTGAACAGTTAAAAGGAAGCAAGGTTAAGACCTGCTGCGTCGTAGGATTCCCACTGGGAGCAATGTTGACTTCGGCAAAAGCGTTTGAAGCTTCCGAGGCGGTAAAAGCCGGAGCAGACGAAGTGGATATGGTGATCAACGTCAGTGCCCTGAAAGACAAAGACGATGACTATGTCGAAAAAGATATCCGTGCAGTTGTGGAAGCTTCCAAAGGAGCAGTCGTAAAAGTGATCATTGAGACTTGTCTTCTGACTGATGAAGAGAAAGTACGTGCATGCGAGTTTTCTGTCAAGGCCGGTGCAGATTTTGTGAAGACATCTACCGGATTCTCCACAGGCGGTGCTACCGTAGAAGATGTGGCACTGATGAGAAAAACGGTTGGGGACCGTGCAAAGGTAAAAGCAAGCGGCGGTATCCGCACACCGGAAGCTGCAAAAGCACTGGTAGAAGCCGGAGCAGACCGGATCGGAGCAGGAAACGGAGTTGTGCTGCTGTAAAAGAAGACTGAACAGAGAGGGAAATGTCGTATGGGGAAAAAAGTAGTTGTATTTGGAAGTTTTGTAGTGGATCTGATGGGCAGAACCCCACACCTTCCGGCACCTGGTGAAACCGTCAAGGGAACGGTATTTAAGATGGGACCGGGCGGAAAAGGATTTAATCAGGGTGTTGCCGCACATAAAGCGGGGGCCGATGTAACGATGGTAACAAAACTCGGGCGTGATTCTTTTGCGGATATTGCATTGAACACGATGACAGAGCTCGGTATGAAGAAAGACAGGGTTTTATATTCCGATGATACCGAAACCGGATGTGCCCTTATTATGGTAGACGAGAACAGCAGCCAGAATGAGATCGTTGTTATCTTAGGAGCCTGCAACACCATTACCGATGCGGAGGTGGATTCCCTGGAAGACCTTCTGGATGGGGCAGAGTATCTGCTGACCCAGCTTGAGACGAATGTGTCTTCGGTAGAACGTATTGTGGATATCGCCTGCAAAAAGGGTGTGAAGGTGATTCTGAATACCGCACCGGTGCAGCCAATCAGCGATGAAGTGTTAAGTAAGGTTGATCTGATCACACCGAATGAGGTGGAGGCAGAGATTCTCACCGGAGTAAAGGTGGACAGTGAAGAAGCGGCAGACAAGGCGGCAGAGTGGTTCTTTGCAAAAGGTGTAAAGCGTGTGCTCATTACACTGGGCGGCAGAGGCGTTTACATCAATACCAGAGAGAAAAAGGGAATCATTCCGGCATATAAAGTAGATGCAGTTGATACGACCGGGGCAGGTGATGCTTTCAATGGAGGTCTTCTTGCAGCACTGGCCGAGGATAAGGACATCTGGGAAGCAGCGAATTTCGCAAATGCACTGGCTGCGCTTTCTGTTCAGAAGATCGGCACGACTCCGGCCATGCCACTCAGAAATGAAATCGATGAGTTTTTAAATACGCATAAAAATTAAGGGGGAAAGATTTATGCTGAAAACAGGAATTTTACATCCACAGCTGGCAAGAGTGCTTGCAGAACTGCGTCATAAAGACACGCTGGTGATTGGTGATGCAGGGCTTCCGATTCCGAAAGGGGTAGAGCGAATCGATCTTGGCTGGAGACCGGGAGATCCGGCTTATCTGGATGTACTGGAAGAAATCTTGAAATATATCGTGGTAGAAAAAGCAACGTTTGCAGATGAAGCACTCAGTGTGACACCGGAATTTCATGAAAAGGCGAAAGCACTGCTTCCGGAAAATCTTCCGATCGAGTATATTCCGCATACAGAATTAAAAGCCAGAAGTGCAGATGCAAAGGCCATTATCCTTACGGGAGAGTTTACGGGCTATACCAATGTAATCCTGACAGCAGGATGTGCTTATTAGTTATCAGGAAATCCAAAGGAGGCGGAAAATGGGGGATCGTGTTGTATTACGGCTGGAAGATATCGTGAAAACATTTCCAGGCGTAAAGGCTTTGGATGGAGTGAAACTGGATGTCAGGGAAGGAGAAGTCCATGCGCTCTGCGGAGAAAACGGAGCCGGAAAATCAACGCTGATGAAAATCATCGCAGGCGCGCAGGGGTATACATCCGGTCACATGTATGTCCAGGATCAGGAAGTGGTATTTCATTCAACCAAGGAAGCTGAAAAAATGGGAATCGCCATGATTTATCAGGAATTTAATATGGTTCCGGAGCTTTCCGTGGCAGAAAATATGTATCTTGGAAGACTTCCCAGGACCCAGTTTGGAAGTGTGGACTGGAAAAAACTTTACCAGGATGCGGATGAAGTTTTGAAGCGCCTGGGACTGAAATTCAGCAGCCACAGCAAAGTGAAAAATCTGTCGGTTGCGGAATCCCAGATGACAGAGATTGCAAAGTGCCTGACAATTGGCGCGAAAGTCATCATTATGGATGAGCCGACCGCGGCTTTGACCGATGAAGAAATTCAGATCCTGTTTCGGATCATTGCAGAATTAAAGGAAAAGGGAATTTCCATTTTATATATTTCCCACAGAATGGATGAAATCTTCCAGATTTCAGACCGGCTTACCGTATTTCGGGATGGAAAGTACATTGCGACCAAGAGCATTGGAGAAACCGACTATGATGATGTGGTATCCATGATGGTTGGCCGCAGTGTGACCAACCTCTACCCGAAGCGGAATTATGAAAAACAGGATGTAGCCATGGAGCTTCGCAAGGTAAACGGTAAGGGCGTTCACGATGTGAGTCTGAAGCTGCACCGCGGAGAAATTCTTGGTATCGCAGGACTGCTTGGTTCCGGAACGATCGAGCTTTCCAAAATCGTATATGGAGCTCTTCCAATGACAAGCGGGGAAGTGATCATCAATGGAGAAACGAAAGACTGTTCTTCTCCGAGAAAAGCCCTGAAAGCAGGAATTGGTTTTGTATCCGATGACAGAAAACAGGAAGGACTGGTTCTGATTCGGAATATCCGGGAAAATGTTTCCATGTCATCGTTAGACAAAATCAGTACAGGTGGTCATCTGAATAAAGCGAAGGAAACCGAAAATATCAATGCACAGGTAGAACGTCTGAACATCAAGATCAGCAGTCCGGCCCAGCTTGCCGGAAAACTGAGTGGCGGAAACCAGCAGAAAGTGGTATTTGCAAAGGTTCTGGAGGCAGATCCTTCCATCCTGATTTTGGACGAGCCGACACGAGGTGTCGATGTAGGCGCAAAAGCAGAAATTTATCAGATCATGGATGAACTGACCCGGCAGGGCAAGAGCATTATCCTGATTTCGACAGATCTGCCGGAGGTGATCGGTATGAGTGACCGCGTGGTGATCATGCGGGAAGGATATACCGTCCTGGAAATTGATAAATCAGAGATGAATCAGGAAACAATATTAGCTTATGCATCGGGAGGAGTCAGTGAAAATGAATAAGAAAAAATTAATCAATCAGATTAATATCTATCGCTCCGTGTTGATCCTTCTTGTAATCTGTGTATTTGCAACAATTTTGTCCCCGAGTTTCTTAAGTGTGACAAACCTGTTCAATGTATTTAAGCAGATCACGGTAGCAGGAATTGTGGGATGCGGTATGACATTTGTAATTTTAACCGGAGGCATTGATCTGTCCGTTGGATCGATTCTGGGTCTGTCTGGCGTTCTGGCATCCGGAGTGTTAGCCTCTACCGGCAATACAGCCGCAGCAGTAGCCGTATCCCTGATTGTCGGTGTGGCCTGCGGCGCAGTAAATGGATTTTTCGTATCCGTATGCGGAATTCCACCGTTTATTTCAACCCTTGGCATGATGACTCTGCTTCGCGGTGTGATTCTTGTCTATACAAAAGGATCTCCGATTCCGATCAAAGTAGATTCTTATAAGTTCTTCGGAAAAGGCAGCATTGCAGGAATCCCAGTTCCGGTTATCATCCTGATTGTAGTATTTTTGCTGGCTCACTATATTCTGACCCAGACTACCTATGGACGCAGTGTCTATGCAGTAGGAGGCAACCGGGAAGCAGCGCGTCTTTCCGGCATCCGCGTAAAGACCAGCGAATTTCTGGTTTACACATTGAATGGCTTGATGTGCGGCATGGCCGGACTGATTCTGACCGCACGTCTTGGATCCGCACAGTCTACCAGCGGAACCGGCATCGAGATGGATGCGATCGCTGCCGTAATCCTTGGCGGAACCAGCTTAAGCGGCGGTGTTGGTTTCGTACTGCCGACGGTTGTAGGTGCTATGATCATGGGTATCATCGATAACATCCTTACGCTAATGAACGTAAACCCGCATGCGACTAACATCGTAAAAGGTGCAGTGATTCTGATCGCAGTTCTGGTAGATAAGAAAGTAAAAGATCTGTCTGCAAAGGCAGAGTAAAGAAAAACGAAACAAAAAAATAATCCCTGCGGGGAGAAAATAAAAAGGAGAGTGTATTTATGAGAAAAAGATTGGGAGCAGCTTTCATGGCAATGGCAATGGTATGTGCAGGATTAACCGCATGCAGTTCTGGTTCTTCCACAAATGCGCCGGCTGAGACAAAGGCCGAGACCAAAGCAGAGGAAAAGGCAGAAGAAAGCAAGGACGAAGCAAAAACTGAGGATGGAGCAGAGAAGAAAGACGGTGGTTATGTCATCGGTCTGGCTATGAACACCCAGACAAACCCATTCTTCGTAGACGTAAAAGACGGCGTTCAGAAGGCTGCAGATGAGCATGGAATTGAACTGTATATTACTGATGCACAGGACGACCCGACCATCCAGATGAAGGATGTAGAGAACCTGATTACCAAGAATCCGGATGCAATCATCATCGATACCTGTGATTCCGATGCAATTGTTTCTTCCATCGAAGCCTGCAACGAGGCAGGCATTCCGGTATTCACCATGGACCGCGAAGCCAATGGCGGCGATGTGGTTTCCCACATCGGTTACGATGCAATCAAATCCGGTAAACTGGCAGGACAGTTTCTTGTAGACTCCCTTGGTGGAAAAGGCAAGATCGTAGAGCTTCAGGGAATCATGGGAACCAACGTTGCACAGCAGCGTTCCGAAGGATTCAACTCTGTGATTGCAGAGAATCCGGATATGGAAATCGTAGCTTGCCAGGTTGCAGATTTTGACCGTGCGAAAGCAATGAGCGTTATGGAGAACATCCTTCAGGCAAACCCGGAGATCGATGGTTTATATGCAGCAAATGACGAAATGCTGTTAGGTGCACTGGAAGCTATGGATGCAGCAGGCAGAACCGAGAGCATCGTAAAAGTAGGTTGTGATGCAATCGATGATACACTGGAAGCAATCAAGGGCAAACGCGTTGAGGCTACCATTGCAGAGCCGCCGTTCTTCCTTGGAAAAGCAATCCTGAACACCGCGTATGATTATCTGGAAGGCAAAGAAGTAGAAGCTCATGTCGTTCTGGACAACCAGCTGGTAACCCAGGAGAACGTAGATACCCTGGTAACCAAAGAGTGATCGAACATAAAAAACAGGATATGAGATAAGGGCAGGGGCCGTCGGAGAAGATCCGACGGCTCTTTCGTGTCCAGGTGCATCGTTTAGGCAGATTGTCTGTGAATTGCAGCCTTGTATCCGTTTTTACGCTGTGTTATGATACAAAGGAATTGCACCTTGGCGCGAACGAGAGAAAAGAAATGGAGAACGTTTCATGCAGGTATTGAATCAGGATATCAAAACAGGACAGTTTAAACAGATCTATCTTTTATATGGAGAAGAAGTTTTCTTAAAAAACAGCTACAAAAACCGCTTAAAAGAAGCCATCATCGGCGAGGACACCATGAATTTTGCGCGGTTCGAAGGCAAAGGTCTCGATGTAGACGAGCTGATCCGTCTGGCAGATACCATGCCATTTTTTGCGGAGCGCCGTCTTATTCTCATCGAAGACAGCGGATTTTTCAAAAGTGCATCCGATGCCCTGGTGCAGTATCTTCCGTCCATGCCGGACACCACCATCTTGCTGTTTGTGGAGACTGAGGTGGATAAGCGCAACCGTCTTTACAAGAAAGTTAAGGACATGGGTTACGCCGCAGAACTAAACCGCCAGGACAGTGCCCAGTTAGCCAGATGGGCAGGCGGAATTCTGGCGAGGGAGCAGAAAAAGATCACCAACCGCACGATGGATTTATTTTTAAGCATGACCGGGGATGACATGGAAAACATCCGCATGGAACTGGAAAAGGTCATCAGCTACACGCTGGGGCGCGATGTCATCACCGATGAAGATGTCATGGCGGTCTGCACGGTGCAGGTCACAAACCGCATTTTCGACATGGTGGCAGCTATCGTAAACCGCCAGACCCGGAAAGCCATGGACCTCTACGAAGACCTCCTGACCTTAAAAGAACCGCCAATGCGTATTCTCTTTCTGATCGCGAGACAGTTTAACCAGCTGTTGCAGGTAAAAGAACTGATGGCAAAGGGCATGGACAAGGGAACCATCGCATCGAAGCTGAAAATGCAGCCGTTTGTAGTAGGAAAGGTGATGCCGCAGGCCAGACAGTTCAGCCGGGAGCAGATTCTCTCGTACGTGGACTCCTGCGTGGAGACAGAAGAAGCAGTGAAGAGCGGACGGCTGCAGGATAGGCTCGCAGTGGAATTGCTGATTACGAAAGAGTATAAATAAAATTATTGATTTGTTCGGAAGTGAAGCTGACTACGCGGATCCATTTGTAGAACGGCTTCAGAATTCCGTTCGCCGAATAAAAAACAGTCGAAAAATGCGGGAACGCTATATGATGTATAATCTGTACATGGAAGAATATGTCCGGGAACATGCGGATGAAATCCGGGAAGAGGCATGACAATATTTCGGCTCATATTTTATGAGCTGTTTTGCCAGACAGGCAAAATCTATTTGGATACGTATCTGAAAATCGAGGTCATATCGACTGGGTTTCAAAAAGTTACAGAGGAATTCTATAAAACAGTCGTAATAAAAAATAAATTAGCCAAATTTCCTTGCTTTTTTCTCTCTTTCCTTATACCATTATATCTGTGCGGCAATCTGGTATGACAGATGAAGAAAAACTTTTTGACTTCAACACCATATCATATATTAAAAAACAAGCTGTCGAACAAGGGCGAAATAAGTCGTACGAATTTATTTGCCTTTGCCCTTTATAGGCATTAAAATAGAGACAGCGTTGAAAGGAGAGCGGAAAATGAACGGAGCAGACATCCGTTTTGTACATCTCGGAATTACGATCGAGCATCTGAAAAACAGTATTTCAGTATTCGGATTCCGGATTGCGTTTTATGGCATCATCATCGGAATCGGAATGCTGGCGGGCATATGGATCGCCCAGTCAGATGCGAAAAGGAGGGGGCAGGATCCCGAATTATATCTGGACTTTGCTCTGTATGCAATTATATGTTCCATTATCGGTGCGAGAATTTACTACGTGGTTTTTGAGTGGGATTATTACAAAGAAAATTTACTTCAGATTTTTAATTTGCGTGCGGGAGGTCTTGCAATTTATGGTGGTGTGATCGCCGGAACCATCACCATGATCGTGTATACACGCGTGAAAAAAATGTCGTTTTTTTCCATGGCAGATACGGGGGTACTGGGACTGGTCACGGGACAGATCATTGGCCGGTGGGGAAATTTCTTTAACTGTGAGGCCTTTGGTGGCTATACAGACAGTCTGCTGGCTATGCGGATCAAACTTTCGCTGGTGAACGAAAATATGCTCAATGCAGATGTTTTAAGTCACAAGATCGTGGAAAATGGAGTGGAGTTCATTCAGGTACATCCGACGTTTCTTTATGAATCCTGTTGGAATCTGTGCCTGCTTCTGTTTATGCTCTGGTTCCGGAAAAAGAAACAGTACGATGGACAGATGCTCTGGATCTATCTGTGCGGTTATGGACTGGGACGTTTCTGGATTGAGAGTCTGCGGACGGATCAGCTGATCTTATTTGGAACCGGTTTTCCGGTTTCCCAGGCATTGTCCCTGGTGCTGATTCTAGTAGCAGCAGGCAACCTGATCTGGCACGGCAGAAACGATTCCTCGTCACATTTGCACAAACAGTAACAAAATTCTGCGGCCAGTCATCTGGAACATGGCAGAAAGAACATTGCAGAATCAGAATGAAAATCACAAATGCCGTAAAACATGTCACACATTGAACCGGATACAGCGGGAAAAGAGGCTTTTTAACCAGACAGCTGTGTCGCCGGATACCTGGAGGGAAAAGGCATGGAAATTTCCAAGGAGGAACTGGTGGTATGCATTGAACAGGCCAGAAAAAAACTGGACGGCAGTATTGAAAATGGAGAAGATTATCGCTATATTTATGAAAAGAGTGTAGAGCTTGACCGGCTGATCGAGATCTACATAGCCATGGAATACTGAAAAATAAAATTCCTGAACATTTGTTTCACAAACTTTACAGGGGAGATATTCACAAAAGACGGGTGGATATCTCCTCTTTTTTGCATTGCATATTGGAAATATGCCAATGGCATGACTTCTGCTTGTGGATTTCCTTGATTTTCCATTGCTTTTTTGTGAAAAAACCTTGCTATTTTCTTACGCATGTACTAAACTTATGTTACAAGTGGTGGAAAGTGGCACAAAGTGGTTCGGAATGGTACAAAAGTGTAGGACAAGGGTACGTTTTGCTTCCTGGGTACACATGCGTGAACAGGAACCATTTGGAGAATGTGCAGTGCAGGAACGAAGCAGGTGATTGAGTATGTTCATGGGTGAATACAATCATACAGTGGACGCGAAGGGCCGGTTAATTGTCCCTTCCAAATTCAGGGAACAGCTTGGAGACGAATTCGTGGTAACGAAAGGACTCGATGGCTGTTTATTCGTCTATGAAAATACAGAGTGGAAAGCTCTGGAAGAAAAATTACATGCTCTGCCGCTCACCAATGCAAACGCACGAAAGTTTTCCCGCTTTTTCCTTGCGGGCGCTACCACCTGTGAAGTAGACAAACAGGGACGGATCTTACTTCCGGCCGTGTTAAGGGAATTTGCCAAGATCGAAAAGGACGCAGTGTTAGTCGGTGTAGGAAGCCGGATTGAGATCTGGAGCAGAGATAACTGGAATCAGTCGAATACCTACGACGATATGGAAGAAATTGCAGAGAATATGGAGGGTCTTGGAATTTAAATGGCATTTGAACACAAATCAGTATTATTATATGAAACGGTCGACAGTCTGAACATCAAACCGGACGGCATCTATGTGGACGGAACACTTGGCGGAGGCGGACATGCCCATGAGGTCTGCAGCCGTCTGGGAGAGCATGGACGTCTCATCGGCATCGATCAGGATGCGGATGCAATCGCGGCTGCATCCGAGCGTCTTTCTGAATTTCAGGATAAGGTCACGATTGTTCGAAGCAATTACGAAAACATTGCTTCCGTGCTTCATGATTTAGGAATTGAAAAAGTGGACGGCATTTATCTGGATCTTGGGGTTTCTTCCTATCAGCTGGATACAGCATCCAGAGGCTTTACCTACCGGGAGGACGCTCCGCTTGACATGCGTATGGATCAGCGGAATACCCAGACTGCAGCAGACATTGTAAATACCTACAGCGAAATGGAACTTTACCGTATTATCCGTGATTACGGCGAGGACCGCTTCGCGAAGAATATTGCCAAACATATTGTGCGGCAGCGTGAGGAAAAACCTTACGAGACGACCGGAGAGCTGATCGAGACCATCAAAGCAGCGATTCCGGCCAAGATCCGGGCTACGGGCGGACATCCGGCAAAACGGACGTTCCAGGCGATCCGGATTGAATTAAACCATGAGTTGGACGTATTAAACCGCTCGATTGATACGATGATTGATCTTTTGAATCCGGGAGGCCGTTTAAGCATCATTACGTTCCATTCACTGGAAGACCGGATCGTGAAAAAACGCTTCCGGGATAATGAAAACCCGTGCATCTGCCCGCCGGAATTTCCGGTATGCATGTGTGGCAGAAAGAGCAAAGGAAAGGTGATCACCCGAAAGCCGATCGTGCCGGGAGAAGAGGAACTGGAGTACAATAAGCGTTCGAAGAGTTCAAAACTCCGTGTATTTGAACGGGCATAAGACTGGTGCTGGAAAAGCAGCGGCACCGTGAAAATGTAAGATACAGAATCAGAAATATAAAAAGGGAATGTTACGTAAGAGGAAAAAGGAGGAATGAGTATGGCTTCGCACAGAGCAGCAAGAGAGGGCTATGTGTATGGAACTGCCGCCAGAAATGTGGCAGCAGAGAGGGAACGGACAAGAGAACGGAGAGTTGTGCAGTACCGCCAGAATATGAGCCATACTGTCAGAAGAAATCAGGAAAAGGCACTTCAGATGGATCTGCCTTACGTGATCATGCTGACACTGGCAGCAATCTGTACGCTGTATATCTGCGTAGGGTATCTGCATGTGCAGTCCTCCATGACCGCCAAGATCCACAACATTGAGGGACTGGAACAGGAACTGGAGCAGCTTCGCTCCGAGAACGATGCCCTTCAGACCCGTATCAATACCGATATGGATCTGGACCATATTTACAAAGTTGCTACAGAGGAACTCGGCATGGTATATGCCAACCGTAATCAGGTGCTATTATATGATAAAACGGAAAGTGAGTATGTAAGACAATATGAGGACATCCCAAAACACTAATCAGCATTCACAGACGGGGGAAAAACGAAGATCCGGTGTGCGCCGGATCTTCACAACATATATGCAGGAAAAGCTGGCGGTCACGGTCATTGTGATTACGCTGGCTTTGTTTGCGTTAATCTATGTGTTGTATCACATCATGACGACAAAACAGGACAGCTACAACCAGATTGTGCTGTCCCAGCAGCAGTACGACAGCCGTGTGCTTCCGTACCGGCGGGGCGATATCGTGGACCGCAACGGTACCTATCTGGCAACGACAGAAAAGGTGTACAATCTGATCATCGACGCAAAACAGATCATGTCTGCGGAAGAGGACTATCTGGATGCGACCGTGACAGCGCTTGCAACGGTATTTGGCTATGATGAGACCGAGATGCGCAATCTGATCCGGGACAATTCCGCCAAGGCGTACCTGCGTTATGCCAGACAGCTTTCTTATGACCAGAAAGAGGCATTTGAACAGTACCAGTCCGATACAAACAAGGTCAATGCCAAGGCAGATTCCAAGGCCCGTGTGAAGGGCATCTGGTTTGAGGATGAGTTTAAACGAATCTATCCGTACAATTCCCTGGCCTGCAACGTAGTTGGTTTTGCTACCAGCGACGGAGGTTCGGGAAACGGCGGCATTGAGCAGTCCTACAACGATTCCCTGATTGGCACGAATGGCCGGGAATACGGTTATTTGAATGACGATTCCAACCTGGAACGAGTCATTAAGCCTGCGCAGAATGGAAACACAGTGGTTTCCAGTATCGATGTGAACATTCAGAATGCAGTAGAAAAGCGGATCAATGAATGGATGGCAGAGACAGGATCCGAGCATGTGGGCGTTGTGGTCATGAATCCGAATAACGGTGAAGTGCTTGCCATGGCGAATGACAGCATGTTTGACTTAAATAATCCGAGAAGTGCGGCAGACAGTTTCAGCGAAGATTCGCTTCGGGAACTTGGCTTAAAGGAGGCAATGCAGACCTATAACCGTCAGCACAAGAAGACCGATGGAAGCACCATCACGATCGAACAGGTGCCAGAGCATTTCTCGTCGGATGAGATCCGTTCCTACGGACTTCAGGTAGCGTGGAACCAGAAATGGCGTAACTACGATGTCAGTGATACCTATGAGCCAGGTTCTCCGTCGAAGATCTTTACCGTGGCAGCGGCGCTTGAGGAGGGAATTATTTCTCCGAACGATACCTTTTACTGCGATGGTTACCAGGAAGTGGCGGGACACCAGATCAAGTGTACCGCTTACAAAAAGGGCGGTCACGGCATGCTGACAGTTGCAGAGGCTTTGATGGTTTCCTGTAACGATGCCATGATGCAGATTGCAGCCAAGACAGGGGCGCAGACTTTCGCGCGTTATATGAGCTCGTTTGGATTCGGCGAAAAAACCGGGATTGACCTGCCGGGTGAGGCCGATGCAAAGGGTCTGGTGCGAAGTGCGGATCAGATGAACTCTGCAGACCTGGCAACCAACTCTTTTGGACAGAACTATAACTGTTCCATGATCCAGATGGCTGCAGCCTACTGTTCCGTGATCAATGGCGGTTCTTACTATGAGCCGCATGTCGTCAAACAGATCTTAAATGACCAGGGATCGGTTGTGAAGGAAGTAAAACCGAAGCTGGTGCGTGAGACGGTTTCCGAGTCGACCAGCAGCTTTATCAAAGATGCATTATTCCGCACGGTTTCTGAGGGAACCGGTAAAGCAGCGGCTGTAGAAGGCTATGAGATCGCTGGAAAGACCGGTACCGCAGAGAAAATCCCGCGTTCCGCAAAGAACTATCTGCTTTCTTTCTGTGGATTTGCACCGACGCATGATCCGCAGGTGCTGGTATATGTCACGATCGATACCCCGCATGTAGAAGATCAGGCGCACAGTTCTTACGCCAGCGGCGTATTTTCCAAGATCATGGGTGACATTCTTCCTTATTTGAATGTATTCCCGTCTGTAGATTTTGAGGCACAGCAGAGCGAGGCATCGACGCAGCTGCCGGAGGCAGAGGGCATTACCGACAATACGGGGGTAGTTCCGGAGACCGAGGCAGAGCCGAAGGTGTATGAGACAGAGGAATATGTAGAACCTGGAGCAGACTCCGACCTTCCGGAAGATGTGCCGGAGAGCAGCGCGGATGATGGAAGCGGAGAGAGTGACGGCAGCGGTTACGTGACGCCGGTTCAGAATGTTCCAGAGTCTTCTGCTTCGGAAGAAAGTACAGAGAGTAGCAGTGCCAAGAGCAGTTCGGAGAGCAGCGCAGCAGAAAATTCTGGAAATACGGAATCCGGGCAGGAACAGGCAGGCAGTTCGGAGAGCACACAAAGCAGTGCGGCAGGAACGGCAGAGTCCTCTGCCGGGCAGGAGCGGGAAACCATGAGTGCCACTTCTGCTGCCGGGACGTAATGTTTTACCTGGCACGTATGCATGTACAGGAAAACATGATAATAGCAGGCATAAAATCATGCGGTGTTTTGCATGGAATGCCGGCTGATTTACGCATAGAACCTTTAAAATCTTCATAGGAATAGAATAATGACTGTTTAAGGAGCCGGCATGGGCGCGTATCCAATCTTGTTTACGCAGCATGAAAACAGAAATGCGTTTCTGACTCATCACCGGAGAAGGATAGCCGTCCTGTTTTTCCTGCTGTGTCTTTGCATGGCGGGACTGACAGGGCGGCTTGTGTTTCTTATGATATACCGGGCAGACCACTACAGTGAGATGGCAGAGGATCTGCATCAGAGAGAGCGGACCATTAAGGCAGCCAGAGGCAGGATCCTGGATACCAATGGAACGGTCATTGCGGCAAACCGGACGGTGTGTACCATTTCCGTGATCCATAATCAGGTGAAAGATGCAGAGCTGGTTATTCGGAGTTTATGCGAAAAACTGGGGATGGAGGAGGCGACGGTCCGGAAAAAGGTGGAAAAACGCAGTTCCCGTGAGATTATCCGGACCAATGTTGACAAAGAAACAGGCGATGCGATCCGGGAACTTCATCTGGATGGAGTAAAGGTGGATGAGGATTACAAACGCTATTATCCGTTTTCCAGCCTGGCATCCAAAGTTCTGGGATTTACCGGAGGAGACAACCAGGGAATCATCGGTCTTGAGGTCTCTTATGAGTCAGTTTTAAAAGGAACGAACGGTACGATCCTTACGATGGCAGATGCAGCGGGGGTGGAACTGGAAAATGCGTTTGAAGAGCGGATCGAGCCGGTGGCGGGAGCAGATCTGTACGTAAGTCTGGATGTGAATATCCAGCAGTATGCCCAGCAGGCGGCACGTCAGACTATGGAGCGAAAAGGCGCAAAAAAAGTATCGGTGATCGTGATGAATCCGCAGAATGGGGAAATTCTGGCAATGGTCAATGTTCCGGAATTTGATCTCAACGATCCGTTCACACTGAATACAGAAGAACCACCGGGCATTTCGGCGAAAGAAAAGCAGGAACTTTTAAATCAGATGTGGAGAAATCCGGCGATCAACGATACCTATGAACCTGGTTCTACGTTTAAGATCATTACGGCGGCTGCTGGGCTGGAGGCCGGTGTGGTGTCGCTGACAGACCAGTTTTCCTGCCCGGGATTTCGAATTGTGGAAGACCGGAAAATCCGCTGTCATAAGGTGGGCGGACACGGAGGCGAAACGTTTTTGCAGGGTGCCATGAATTCCTGCAACCCGGTTTTTATCGATGTGGGGCAGCGCCTTGGGATTGACCGTTACTGCCAGTATTTTGAACAGTTTGGTCTGCGCGAAAAAACGGGCATTGATCTTCCGGGTGAAGCATCCACGATCATGCATAAAAAAGAACATATGGGACTGGTGGAGCTGGCCACGGTTTCGTTCGGGCAGTCCTTTCAGATCACGCCCATCCAGCTGATCACTACAGCTGCTTCCATCATCAATGGAGGCAGGCGGGTGACACCGCATTTTGGCGTGAAGGCGGTGGCAGCGGATGAGAGCTTTGTTCACCGTTTTTCCTGGCCGGAGGGACGCCGGATCCTGTCGGAAGAGACCAGCAAAACCATGCGCTATGTGCTGGAACAGGTGGTAGCAGAGGGCAGCGGAAAGAAGGCAGCGGTGGCGGGCTTTCGCATTGGCGGTAAGACAGCAACTTCGGAAAAACTGCCGCGGAGCCTGAAAAAATATATTTCTTCGTTTGTCGGGTTTGCCCCCGCGGACGATCCGCAGGTCATTGCGCTGATCACGATCGATGAACCGCAGGGAATCTATTATGGAGGAACGATTGCGGCACCGGTCATTGCGGATCTGTTCCAGAATATCCTGCCGTATCTGGGAATTGTGCAGGAAACAGCCTTGCAAAGGAAATAGAAAAGACGTATACTAATAGATATGTCAAAATACATAGAAAACTTAGGAGAGTATCATGATTAACGAAACCATTCTTGCGATCATTATCGCATTTGCAGTCAGCGCGATCCTCTGTCCGATCGTAATCCCGTTTCTGCATAAGTTAAAATTCGGACAGCAGGTCCGCGATGACGGTCCACAGGCACATTTAAAGAAGCAGGGCACCCCGACGATGGGCGGACTGGTATTTTTAACCGCGGTGGTGATCACCTCTTTGCTGTACATCCGTGACTACCCGCGCATCATTCCGGTCTTATTTATGACTGTGGGGTTTGGTGTCATCGGTTTTCTGGATGACTACATCAAGATCGTCATGAAGCGTTCCGAGGGCTTAAATCCGGTCCAGAAGCTGATCGGCCAGTTTATCATCACCGGAATTTTTGTGTATTATCTGATGTGTTCCGGCGAAGTGGAGACATCCATGCTGGTGCCGTTTACCGGCGGCTTCGAACATGGCATTTATTTAAATTTAGGCTTTTTATTTATTCCGTTTGTCTTCTTTGTTGTGCTTGGAACGGACAACGGCGTAAACTTTACCGATGGTCTGGATGGCCTATGCACCAGTGTGACCATTCTGGTTGCAACATTTCTGACCATCATTTCCATTGGGGAAAACAGCGGCATCAGCCCGATCACCGGAGCCGTAGTAGGAAGTCTTCTTGGCTTTCTGCTGTTTAACGTATATCCGGCCAAGGTCTTCATGGGCGACACCGGTTCCCTGGCTTTAGGCGGATTTGTGGCATCCAGCGCATTTATGATGCAGATGCCGTTATTCATTCCGATCATCGGTCTGATCTATCTGGTTGAAGTATTATCGGTTATCATGCAGGTATCTTACTTTAAGGCTACCCATGGAAAACGTATTTTCCGCATGGCGCCGATCCATCATCATTTTGAACTGGGCGGCTGGTCTGAGACCAGGGTGGTTGCAGTATTTTCGATTGTGACTGCACTGCTCTGCCTGGTGGCATACTTGGGAATATAACATCTTTGAAAGGACAGGAGGTATATGAGATGAGTCAGAAAGTATTGGTGGCAGGTACCGGAAAGAGCGGTATTGCAGCAGCAAAACTTCTTCTTGCCATGGGCGGCGAGGTTGTACTTTACGATGGCAACGACAAGCTGGATCCGGAGAAGATTAAGGAAAATTTTGAGGAAGATGCAAAGATCACGATCGTGCTGGGAGAACTGACCAGACCGGATCTTTTAGGCGTGGAGCTTTCTATTATCAGCCCGGGAATCCCGTTGGATGCGTCGTTTGTACCGGTACTGGATGAGGCGAAAATTCCGATCTGGAGTGAGATCCAGCTGGCATACCATGTGGCAAAGGGCAAACTGATCGCCATTACCGGAACCAATGGAAAAACCACGACCACAGCGCTGACCGGCGCCATTATGAAAACGTTCTTCGATGAGGTGTTTGTGGTCGGAAATATCGGTATCCCGTACACGGAAGTTGCTTTGGATACGACCGAGAAATCGGTTACGGTTGCAGAGGTTTCCAGCTTCCAGCTTGAGACCATCATGGATTTCCATCCGAATGTGAGCGCAATCTTAAACATTACGCCGGATCATTTAAACCGTCACGGAACCATGGAAAATTACATTGAAGTAAAAGAGCGTGTTGCAGTGAACCAGACCGAAGACGACTGCATCGTTTTAAACTACGACGATAAAGTACTGCGCGAGTTTGGCGAGAAGAAGGACTTAAAGCCGAAGGTTATCTTTTTCTCCAGCACCCAGACCTTAAAAGACGGTATGTATCTGGACGGAGATACCATGATCTATGCGCATGACGGCAAGACTGAGGAAATCCTGAATGTAAAAACCGATATGCAGCTGTTAGGAAAGCATAATTATGAGAATGTTATGGCGGCAGTAGCCATGAGCATCCGCATGGGCGTGCCGATGGACTGCATCCGCAAAGCCGTAAAGGAGTTTCAGGCAGTGGAGCACCGGATTGAGTTTGTCCTGGAGCGTTCCGGGGTCCGTTATTATAACGATTCCAAGGGAACCAACCCGGATGCTGCCATTCAGGCAATCCGCGCGATGCCGGGTCCGACTGTTCTGATCGCTGGTGGTTATGACAAGCACAGCGAGTATGACGAGTGGATCGAGGAATTTGGCGATAAGGTAAAATATCTGGTTCTGATCGGTCAGACCCGCGACAAGATCGCAGAGTGTGCCAGAAGCCATGGCTTTACTGATATTATGTATGCAGAGGATATGGCAGAGGCTGTACGCGTCTGTGCCGCTTATGCCAATGCAGGGGACAATGTCCTCTTATCTCCGGCGTGCGCAAGCTGGGGCATGTTTGACAACTACGAGCAGCGCGGTGAGATTTTCAAGGAATGTGTAAGAAACCTCTAATTTAGGAAGGTCTTAAAACAGTTACAAGAAAACCTGTAGGAGGAGTGATATGGCAAAGAAGAACCGGCCGAAACGGTTTTATGATTACAGCCTGTTGTTCTGTATCATATTTTTGACGGTGTTTGGACTGGTCATGATTTACAGCGCCAGTTCTTACACAGCACAGCTCAAATATAACAATGCCGGTTTCTTTATGATGCGTCAGCTTAAGGTCGCAGCAGGCGGTCTGGTCCTGGCACTGTTGATTTCCAAACTGGATTACCACTGGTATGCAAAATTTTCCATGTTTGCGTATCTGTTATCCTATGTGCTGATGGTTGCGGTAACCCTGTTTGGGCGGGAAGTAAACGGTAAAAAGCGTTGGCTTGGTGTTGGCTCGCTGAGTTTCCAGCCGACGGAGTTTGTAAAAATTGCCCTGATCGTTTTTTTGGCGGTTCTCATCACCCGTATGGGATCCAGCGTCAATACCTGGAAAAATATGGCGAAGGTGATGGGACTTGCACTCCCGATCGCCGGAATTGTTGCAGCGAACAACTTAAGTTCCGGTATCATTATCATGGGAATCGCCTTTGTGATGCTGTTTGTGGCATGCAAAAAGCAGTGGCCTTTTTATGCCTGCGGTGCTATGGCACTTCTGGCGGTAGCTACGGCTGGTCCGCTTGCAATCTTTCTGGAAAAGATCAAGCTGCTGAAGCCATATCAGTTGAGCCGTATCCATGTATGGCTGTCCCCGGAAGCATACCCTATGGATGGCGGATATCAGGTGCTGCAGGGACTTTACGCCATTGGTTCCGGCGGATTGTTCGGCAAGGGACTTGGAGAGAGTATCCAGAAGATGGGATTTGTGCCGGAGGCACAGAATGATATGATCTTCTCCATTATCTGCGAAGAACTGGGACTTTTCGGGGCGGTATCGGTCATTCTCATCTTTTTGTTTATGATCTACCGGTTTATGCTGATCGCGAACAACGCACCGGATCTTCTGGGCGCTTTGATCGTAGTCGGGGTAATGGCGCATATTGCGATCCAGGTTATTTTAAATATCGCGGTAGTAACCAATACCATCCCGAACACCGGAATCACGCTGCCGTTCATCAGTTACGGAGGTACCTCCGTCTTGTTCCTTATGATGGAAATGGGAATGGTACTTGGTGTTTCAAACCAGATCCGGCTGGAACGGTAAGATGTTCTAAGGTTTCGCTGGCGGGCATGGATGCGTAATCTGGCAAACCAACGGGAATAACAGGAACGCAACATCCGAAAGGTACATAAGATAAAGCATAGAAATAGAATATGAAAAGCTGCCGGACCAGAGATCAAATGGCGGCAGTTTCGTGTTGCTTGTGTCTGGAAGATTATGTACAGGAGGGATCTGGGATTGTCTGTGCTGCGGATAGAAGGATTACACAGGCTGGAAGGAACGATAAAAATACAGGGTTCCAAGAACGGGGTGCTGCCGGTCATGGCAGCATCTCTTCTTCATAACGGAACCACGATACTGGAGCATGTCCCCAAAATACAGGATGTTTTCTGTATGTTGGGGATTTTGAACGCTTTGGGGGCAGATTGCCGGATGGAAGAAGACCGTCTGGTCATTTCAGCCGCTTCCCTGAGCGCTTCGCGTATACCGGAAGTATTGGCCGGGCAGATGCGCTCTTCGGTGATGCTGCTTGGACCTCTGCTTGCGCGGATGGGAAAGGTGGAAACCTGGCTTCCGGGTGGATGCCGCATTGGAAAACGACCGGTAGATCTGCATATCCGGGGACTGGAGGCACTTGGTGCTGTCGTGAACATGGAAGAAGACCGGATCCATGCGTTTGTGCCGGAAGGTGGCCTGTCTGGAACAACGGTTTCGCTTCCATACCCCAGTGTGGGGGCAACGGAAAATATTCTGATGGCAGCTGCCGGGGCGCAGGGAGAGACGGTTTTGACTGGCGCAGCCAGGGAGCCGGAGATTGAGATATTATGTGATTTTTTAAGAGCGCTTGGGATAAGCGTGGAAGGGGCAGGAAGTTCTGTCATTCGTTTACAGGGGAGGCGTGAACTTCAGAATGTGCGATTTGCTCTTCCCGGAGACCGGATCGTGGCAGGAACTTATGTGGGAGCCGTGCTGTGTGCAGGCGGCCGGGTCTTTCTGGAAAAGGCGCCAGTCCGTCACATGGGAAAAACTTTGTGGACCGCAAAACAGATGGGAGCGAAGCTGGAACCGGAGGAAGATGGAATCTGGATTTCCAGGAAAGAAAGAACAAAGCCCATTCATCTGGAGACAGGACCTTACCCGGAATTTCCAACCGATATGCAGTCGGTGATTCTGGCAGCAGCTTCTCTTGCGGACGGAACATCCTGGATCCGGGAGAATGTTTTTGAAAACCGGTTTTGCGCGGCAAAGGAATTGCGGAAATTTGGTGCACATATTATAATAGAAGACAAACTTGCAACCGTAACCGGTGCTGCCACGTTAAAAGGTGCCCGTGTGGAGGCAGAAGACCTGCGCGGGGGTGCTGCCCTGGTAGCGGCTGGTCTGGCGGCAGAGGGAGAAAGTTTTATTGACGGCTATCAGCATATCAGCCGCGGGTACGAGGATATCAGCCGGGATCTCGCCGGAGTGGGAGCCCGGATCCGCCTTTGCTGAATGGGAAACACCGGCAAAGGTTTGCTGCCGGACACGTACGCGTCCGCATGTTTAAGCACAGGTGCTTTGCCGGTGCCGTGGTCGGATAATAGGAGAAAAAACAGATGGAAAATGGATCAGGAAAGAAAAAGGTGATCCTGCTTGCGGCACTGCTTTTGCTGCTTGCATGTATGGCAGCTGTGTGCTCCATAAAAATTCGGGATATCACAGTAACAGGAAATGAAAAATACACAGAGGAACAGCTGGTAGATCTGGTTTTTCCGGATAACGTAAGCCGCAGCACGGTATTTTGCTATCTGCGGGAGCATTTCGGAAAACATGAAAAGATCCCGTTCGTGGAAGATTACAAACTGGTATTAAAAGGGCTGACCAGGGCAGAACTTATTGTTTACGAGAAAAGTGTGGTGGGATATGTCTCTTACATGAGCAGTTATATGTATTTTGATAAGGACGGTATTATCGTGGAAAGCTCCAGCCAGAAGCTTCCCGGCGTTCCCTGGATCAACGGACTGAAGTTCGGTCATATCGTCCTTTATCAGAAACTGCCGGTGGAAAGTGAGTGGATTTTCCAGGAAATCCTGAATCTGACCCAGATCCTCTCGATTTACGAACTGAGTGTGGACAAGATCCAGTACAATACCCTGGGTGAGGCTACCCTGTATATGGGAGACATCGAGGTGATCCTGGGAAGCAATGACGGTCTGAACGGAAAAATAGCAGAGCTTGGCGACATGCTCCCACAGCTGGAAGGCAGGAGCGGCACCCTGTATCTGGATAATTACGATGAAACCAAAACAAATCCGATGTATACATTCAAACCCAAAAACTAAAAAAAACGGTTGATATTTTCAAGGAAATCACCTATAGTATTATTTAGACTAGTTTTTGATATAATGTTACAAAACTGTTACAAAAGGCCAATGAAAGAAGTTAAGGAGGAATCAGTCTTGTTAGAGATTAAGATAAATGAAGCGGAAAACTCCGCGAAGATCATTGTGATCGGTGTTGGCGGTGCCGGCAACAATGCAGTAAACCGCATGGTAGACGAAAATATTGCAGGTGTCGAGTTCATCGGCATCAATACCGATAAACAGGCATTGCAGTTCTGTAAGGCTCCGACCGCCATGCAGATCGGCGAGAAGCTGACCAAGGGCTTAGGCGCTGGTGCAAAGCCAGAGGTTGGACAGAAAGCAGCAGAGGAGAGTTCCGAGGAGATTGCTCAGGCCATCAAGGGCGCTGACATGGTATTTGTTACCTGCGGTATGGGCGGCGGTACCGGTACCGGTGCAGCTCCGGTCATTGCAAAGATCGCAAAAGACATGGGCATTCTGACCGTTGGTGTTGTAACAAAGCCATTCCGTTTTGAGGCAAAGGCACGTATGAGCAACGCGCTTGCCGGAATCGAAAACTTAAAGGCAAGTGTTGATACCCTGATCGTAATTCCGAATGATAAACTTCTTGAAATCGTTGACCGCAGAACCACGATGCCGGATGCATTAAAGAAAGCAGACGAAGTGCTGCAGCAGGCTGTTCAGGGTATTACCGACCTGATCAACGTTCCGGGTCTGATCAACCTTGACTTTGCAGATGTACAGACGGTTATGACCGACAAGGGCATCGCCCATATCGGTATCGGACATGCCAAGGGCGACGACAAGGCTGTTGAGGCTGTTAAGCAGGCAGTAGCAAGCCCGCTGTTAGAGACCACCATCGAGGGCGCTACCCACGTGATCATCAACATCTCCGGCGACATCAGCCTGATCGAGGCAAACGAAGCAGCAAGCTATGTTCAGGAGCTGGCTGGCGATGATGCAAACATCATCTTCGGTGCAATGTACGACGAGAACGCACAGGATGAGGCCACCATTACCGTAATCGCAACCGGTCTGGATGCACATGCAAATACTCCGGTTAACAAGGCTATGGCTGAGTTTGGAAACTTCAAACCGAAAATGCCGTCCGGATTAAACTTAAACACCCAGAGTGTTGGCCGCACCGCTGCTGCTGAGGCAAGCGCAACGGCTGCAAAGGCTGCACCGCAGCTTCACACCCAGGCCCAGAGCGTAAAACCGGTTCCGGCACAGACTACGCAGGCTGCAGCTCCGGCTCAGAGTGCTCCGGCAAGCCAGGGTTCTTACCGTCCGTTAAACCAGACCCAGATCAACATTCCGGATTTCTTAAAGAATAAGCGCTAAGAATCATTCTGAGGCTACATATTATTTCTACGACAAAAGACGACAAAGACAGAAGACCAGTTTGGGTTTTCTGTCTTTGTCGTTCAAAAATGGAAGTTTCGTCCGTCGCTTTGACAAAATTTTCTCTTTCTGCGAATTATAATGAGGACATGAGCAATGAGAATCCTTGTAACTGTGAGAACATCAGGCAGTTACGAAGCCCTGGAAAGGCTCATGATGTCAGGGGGACAATGTAGCATGGCAGAAACGCTGTATCTGGATCTGCTTTTTCTGGTGAATCTGTCAGCGGATTTGTATCTGTTGTTTCTTACGGGTCTGATCTTGAAAGAACCCGTAAGGAAACGAAAAAGCAGACTCTTTTTTGGCTCATTCAGCGGAGCAGTGCTGGGATGCAGTCTGGTTTTTGTCCCGGTGCGATCGGTTTTTTTGTGGAAAGTTCTGGAACTGATCCTGCCAGCTGTACTTATGACGCGGATCGCATTTGGAAACCATGGGATACGGACATGGCTCCGGCAGGTTTGTATACTGTGGATGCTTGCACTTTTTATGGGGGGAATCTGCAGTGTGCTGGAACCTGCAGACGGAATGTCTGCTTCGGTGTCTTCTGGTTTTTGGAAGATGACGTCCTGGTCTGCCGGAAGGTTTTTTCCGGTTTTGGGCATTGCGGGGCTGTGTTTGTATGCGGCAGTGGTCTTCCTTGAACGGAGAGCCGTGTTTTGCGACAATCTGTATGAGGTAACGCTGCATGATCATGGAAAACAAAAAACAGTCCGGGCCCTGCGGGATACCGGGAATCAGCTGTATGAACCATATGGCCACCAGCCGGTACACATTCTGGAAAAGCGAGTCTGCCTGGAATTTTGTGAAACAGCATCCGGAGTCATTTACATTCCGTTTAGCAGCGTGGGAACCGAAGCGGGACTTTTGCCGGCAGTGCGGATGGAACGGATGGAAATCTGGAAGAACGAGAAACAGATCCGGACATTGGAACAGCCCTGGATCGCGATCAGTGAAACGCCGCTGTCGCCCCGGCATCAATACGAAATGCTTCTGCATGGAGAACTATAATACAAAGACCTGGAGGATGGAAAAGTGATCGTAAAAGTTTCAGTACCAAATCGTTTTCAGTTTAAGGCAGTTTCTTCTTTTACTACAATGTTGTGGCAGAGGAAGGGAGAAGTCCATTATATTGGGGGTGCAGACATTCTTCCGCCGCCACTGGAAAGCAGGAAAGAAGCAGAAATGCTTTCCATGCTTGGGACTGACAGAGAAAAAGAGGCAAAGTCTCTTCTGATCGAACACAATCTGCGTCTGGTTGTATACATAGCAAAGAAGTTTGATAATACGGCGGTAGGCGTGGAAGATCTGATTTCCATAGGAACCATTGGTCTGATCAAAGCAATCAATACCTTCAACCCGGAGAAAAATATCAAGCTGGCTACCTATGCATCCCGCTGCATTGAAAATGAAATTCTTATGTATCTGCGCCGCAACAGCAAGACGAAGGCAGAGGTATCCATTGATGAGCCGCTGAATGTTGACTGGGATGGAAATGAGCTGCTCCTTTCCGATATCCTTGGTACGGATGATGACATGATCTACCGGGGACTGGAAGATGAAACGGAACGGCAGCTTTTAAATTCGGCGATCGATCGTCTGAGCCCGCGGGAAAAGACCATTGTGGAGCTGCGTTACGGATTAAAGAATGTGGAAGGAGAAGAAATGACCCAGAAGGAAGTGGCAGACCGCCTGGGAATTTCCCAGTCCTACATATCGCGTCTGGAAAAGAAAATTATGAAACGCCTGAAGAAGGAAATCGTTCGTTTTGAATAATATACTGATTTGGGCGCTGAAATGGATGCTGGCGGTGTGTCTGCAGCTGCGCTATCCAACGGTGCGGTTCCAGAAGGAAGAACCCGTAAGGAGCGATCCCTCTTATGAGATATACGAAACATACAGGTATGCGTACAGACAGTACGGATACCTGTTTTCGTATGCAGAAGAGACGCAGGAGGATGGCAAGACAGCGAATGAAACGACAGGCTGGGAGAAGGAAGCAGGGAACGGCGAGAACGAAAAAGAAAACGGAGGAAGCGGAAACGTGAAGGAAACGTACAGTCTGGAAAGGGATGCAGGAAACGAGAGAAACTCCACCTTGTTTTCCCGGCTTCAGGACTATGATTATCTGATGAAGCATTATTTCAGCGTCCATGCGTCCACGACAGCCGACCGGGGACTGATGAAGGCAGATCAGCTGCTTGGCACCGATGTAACGCTGGAGAAGAATCCGGAAGTTCCCCAGATCCTGATTTATCACACCCATGCCAGCGAAACATATGCCGATTACGGACCCGGACAGCCAGATGCCACGGTGGTGGGAGCCGGAACTTATCTGACGGAACTTTTACGGGCGAAGGGATGGAATGTGATCCATGACACAACCGCTTATGATCAGAAAGAGGGAAAACTGGAGCGAAGCCGGGCGTATACGTATGCGCTGGAAGGAATCCAGCGCATCTTACAGGAACATCCGACCATAGAAGTGATCCTGGATCTGCACCGGGACGGAGTAGCAGAGTCGGTGCGTCTGGTGCAGGAAATTCAGGGAAAACCGACTGCCCAGATCATGTTTTTTCAGGGGATGAGCCGGACACCGGAGGGCGAGATTGCCTATCTGCCAAATCCCTATTTGCAGGAAAATCTGGCATTCTCGTTTCAGATGCAGCTGGCTTTGAGCCGCTATCCCGGATTTACAAGGAAAATTTACCTGAAAGGTCTGCGTTACAACCTGCATTTGCGTGGCAGGTCTTCCCTGATCGAAGCCGGAGCGCAGACCAACACCATGGAGGAAGCCAGAAACGCCATGGAACTGCTTGCACAAGCGGTAGATACGGTGCTCCAGCCTGCTGGCGGGGATGCTGTGAATTGAAACAGACTGAAAAACAACCGGAAAACAGGCATGATATCGTGTTGCAAGGGATCTGAAAAAATGTTATTATTATAAATTGACGAATTGTTTCCTTTCTGCAAGACGCAGAAAACGGAAACGGAAACAAAAAACTGATCTTATACGTTTTATTTTGGAGGAAATCAATACATGGCATCAATGGACCAAAGCAAGATCCGTAATTTCTGTATCATCGCCCATATTGACCACGGCAAATCTACGCTGGCAGACCGCATCATCGAGATGACTGGTCTTCTGACCAGCCGTGAAATGCAGGCGCAGGTACTCGATAACATGGACCTGGAGCGGGAGCGTGGAATTACCATCAAATCCCAGGCAGTCCGCACCGTTTACCGTGCAAAAGACGGAGAAGAATATATTTTTAACCTGATCGATACCCCTGGACACGTCGACTTTAACTATGAGGTATCCAGAAGCCTGGCTGCCTGCGACGGTGCGATCCTTGTCGTAGATGCGGCACAGGGCATTGAAGCCCAGACGCTGGCAAACGTTTACCTGGCCCTGGATCATGACCTGGATGTATTTCCGGTCATCAACAAGATCGATCTTCCGAGTGCCAGACCGGACTGGGTGGCAGACGAAATTGAGGATGTGATCGGCATTGAGGCACACGATGCGCCGCGTATCTCCGCAAAGACCGGTCTGAATGTGGAAGATGTGCTGGAGGCCATTGTCCACAAGGTTCCGGCGCCGGTGGGAGACCCGGAGGCACCGCTTCAGGCACTGATCTTTGACTCTTTGTATGACCCGTATAAGGGCGTTATCGTATTTTGCCGGATCAAAGAGGGAACCGTAAAGAAAGGCACCCGTGTGCGCATGATGGCAACCGGAGCGGAGGAAGAAGTGGTTGAGGTCGGCTATTTCGGTGCAGGTCAGTTCATCCCGTGTGACGAGCTGAGCGCCGGTATGGTTGGCTACATCACGGCCAGCATCAAGAATGTAAAAGATACCCGTGTGGGCGATACCATCACCGATGCGCTGCGTCCGTGTGCAGAGCCGCTTCCTGGATATAAAAAAGTAACTTCTATGGTATACTGCGGACTTTACCCGGCAGACGGTGCAAAGTACAATGACCTGCGCGATGCGCTGGAAAAACTTCAGTTAAACGATGCGTCCCTGTTCTTCGAGCCGGAGACTTCCATCGCCCTTGGCTTTGGTTTCCGCTGCGGATTTTTAGGACTTTTGCATCTGGAGATCATTCAGGAGCGTCTGGAACGCGAATACAACCTCGACCTGGTTACTACGGCTCCGGGCGTTGTCTACCGCGTGCATAAGAAAAACGGCGAGATGATCGAACTGACCAACCCGTCCAACCTTCCGGACCCGACCGAGATCGAGTATATGGAAGAGCCAATCGTCAGTGCGGAGATCATGGTAACCACCGAGTTTGTGGGTGCGATCATGACACTGTGCCAGGAGCGCCGCGGCATCTACCATGGCATGGAATACATTGAAGAAACAAGGGCACTCTTAAAGTACGATCTTCCGTTAAACGAGATCATTTACGATTTCTTTGATGCGTTAAAATCCCGTTCCAGAGGTTACGCTTCCTTCGACTATGACATGAAGGGATATGAAACTTCGGAGCTTGTGAAGCTGGATATCCTCATCAATAAAGAAGAGGTGGATGCCCTGTCCTTTATCGTACATGCAGATTCTGCCTACGAGCGCGGCAGAAAGATGTGTGAGAAGTTAAAAGAGGAGATTCCGCGCCATCTGTTCGAGATTCCGATCCAGGCAGCGGTAGGCGGCAAGATCATTGCCCGTGAGACCGTAAAGGCGATGCGTAAGGATGTCCTTGCGAAGTGCTACGGTGGTGATATCTCCCGTAAGAAGAAGCTTCTGGAAAAACAGAAAGAAGGAAAGAAACGAATGCGTCAGGTGGGCAATGTAGAAATCCCGCAGAAGGCATTTATGAGTGTTCTGAAATTAGACGATGAATAAACGAGAACTGGAACTTTATATTCATATTCCCTTTTGTGCCCGCAAGTGCTCTTACTGCGATTTTTTATCGTTCGCAGCACCGGAGCGGACATACCGGGAATATATGGACAAACTGATCGAGGAAATCTGCGGTCAGGGTCCGAATTTTCAGGAGTACCGTGTGTCCACGATCTTTGTGGGCGGCGGTACTCCGTCGATTCTGCCGCCAGATCTGATCATGGAGCTGTTTGCGACACTTTCGGAAAATTTTGATATTTCCCCGGATGCGGAAGTGACCATGGAGGCCAATCCGGGCACCCTGACGATGGAAAAGCTGGAAGTATACCGCCAGAGCGGTGTGAACCGCTTAAGCATTGGTCTGCAGTCGGCCGATGAGAAAGAATTAAAATACCTTGGGCGGATCCATTCCTACGATTCCTTTTTAAAGAGCTATCAGCGTGCCAGACAGGCCGGGTTTAAGAACATCAATGTGGACCTGATGTCAGCGCTTCCGGGTCAGGACGTCCATTCCTGGAAAACGACGCTGAAAAAGGTCATGATGTTAAAACCGGAGCATATTTCGGCATACAGCCTGATCATTGAAGAAGGAACCCCGTTTTTTGAACGTTTTGGGGAGAAATCGTGCGGCACGGCGGCAGCGGTTCCAAACGGAGCCGGTGCGCCTGCAAAAACAGCGGCAGAGGTGGCTGCCCGCGCAGCTGTGATGACATTGCCGGATCTCCCGGACGAGGATACCGACCGCGAGATGTACCATCTGACGAGAGAGATGATGGCGGCGCAGGGCTACGAACGTTATGAGATATCCAATTATGCCAGAAAAGGTTATGAATGCCGTCACAATATTGGTTACTGGACCGGTGTGGAATATCTGGGACTGGGACTTGGTGCCTCATCCTACACCTACGGATACCGCTATCACAATACCGAAAATTTACAGGAGTACCTCTCGTTGAATCTCTATGAAGGGGGAGCGGCGACCCGGGACATTGAAGAACTTTCCCTGGAAGACAAAATGGAAGAGTTCATGTTTACCGGTCTGCGTATGATGAAGGGCGTGTCCGGCAGTGAATTTCTGGAGCGTTTTGGACTGAATATGTGGAATGTCTATGGAGATGTCCTGAAAAAACTGGAAAAACAGGGGCTGATCGAAGTAGAAGCACCGATGGTCCGGCTGACAGAATTCGGAATCGATGTCAGCAATGTGGTGTTAAGCGAATTCCTCCTGGATCGGAACTGATCCTTGCGAAATCAACGCTGTTTGCGCAGCACGTGAACCGTAATAAAACGAATTTCTTAAGGATAGCTTCATGATTTGTTTGGTTGTTCTTTCCCGGATCCTTTGCTATACTGTTTATGAAAAATATGGTAACTGCGGGAAAACGCATCCTGCAGCTGATTGGAAGTGAGTGCGGGAATGAGAAAACGGTACCGCATGAAAGGACATCTGGGAGGAACTGGAATGCTGATACAAAAGAAACTTAAGATACATGCCGGAACATGCTACCTGGTTTTTCAGAGGGCAGTCTGTCTGCTGCTTACGGGGCTCATGGTCTTACAGGCAGGTCTGTTCCCTGCGTTTGCCGCACCAGTGGCATCGGTCATCCGCTCCGATGAGCTGCGCGGCGTGTGGATTTCTTATCTGGACTGGGAACGGCTTCCGGCAGACCAGGAATCCTATAAACGGGAAGTCGATAAAATGCTGGACCGCTGCCTGGAATTAAAAATGAATACCCTTTTTGTGCATGTGCGTCCGGATGCAGATGCCATGTATCCGTCTTCCTATTTTCCCTGGTCCCGTTTTGTGACAGGAAACCAGGGGCAGAACCCGGGGTACGATCCGCTGGCGGTTTTTGTAAAGGCAGCACATGCGAAAGGTCTGCAGTTTCATGCGTGGGTCAATCCGTACCGTGTGACAGGCTACCACAACAACTGGGATCAGGTTTCTGACCAGAATCCGGCGAAAAAGTGGCTGACCGATGCGGATCCGTCGAACGACCGCTGGGTATTAAAACAGAATGGTGCCTATTATTTCAACCCGGCTATCCCGCAGGTGCGGGAACTGATCACAAACGGAGTACGGGAGATTGTGCAGAAGTATACGGTGGACGGCATCAT
Source organism: Clostridium sp. AF32-12BH (assembly GCF_003477935.1). Classification (NCBI taxonomy): domain Bacteria; kingdom Bacillati; phylum Bacillota; class Clostridia; order Eubacteriales; family Clostridiaceae; genus Clostridium; species Clostridium sp. AF32-12BH. The sequence goes on from NZ_QUEH01000013.1 coordinate 30,722, forward strand.
TTTCGATGATTATTTCTATCCGGAAGTGGACAATTCCAATGCAAGCCGCTGGTTTGACAAACCAGAGTACGATGCGTCAGGCAGCACGCTTGGCATCGCGCAGTGGAGACGGGAAAATGTCAACGAACTGATCCGCAGCGTATACCAGGCGATCAAGGAGACAAGGCCGTCCGCCCAGTTTGGCATCAGCCCGGAGGGCTATGTCAATCATCTGCGCAGCGACAACCGCCTGTTTACAGATATTGATACCTGGCTGTCCCATGACGGTTATGTCGACTACATCATGCCGCAGATCTACTGGGGATTTGAGCACCAGCTTGCAAATGGCAGTCCGGCACCCTTTGCGTATGAAAATAATCTGAAAACCTGGATCGCTCTGGTAAAGAAAGGTCATGCAAAGCTTTACATCAGTCTTGCCATGTACAAGGCAGGAAGCAGTGCACGGGATAATACCGGAATCCCGGAATGGAAGCGTTATGACGATATCATCAGCCGTCAGGTAGAAGCCGGGCGCGTCACCGGTGCGGTCGCCGGGTTCAGTTTTTATGAATATGGCTCCTTCCAGGAAGAAGTATGCCAGAAAGAAGTCAAAAATCTGTTGAACGTGTTCCGTTAAAATAGAATGACGAAAAAAGATAAGGAGAAGATTGAACATGAAAAAGTTAGAAGATTACGTAGTAAGTATTCCAGATTTTCCGGAGCCAGGCATTATTTTCCGCGATGTTACCTCGATCCTTCAGGATGCAGACGGTCTTGCACTTGCTATTGACAGTATCCGGGAAATGCTAAAAGATCTGGACTACGACGTTGTGGTAGGTCCGGAGTCCCGCGGCTTTATTTTCGGTGTGCCGGTTGCTTATGCGGAGCATAAGAGTTTTGTGCCGATCCGCAAGAAAGGAAAACTGCCGCGTGAGACGATCACTGCAAAATATGATCTGGAGTATGGCTCTGCTGAGATTGAGATCCATAAAGATGCCATCAAACCGGGACAGAAAGTAGTTGTAGTCGATGACCTGATCGCAACCGGCGGTACGACCGAAGCAATTATCAGCCTCATTGAACAGCTGGGCGGCAAAGTGGTAAAACTTTGCTTCGTTATGGAACTGGCAGGATTAAAAGGACGTGACCGTCTTGCCGGATACGATGTGGAGTCTGCAATCATCTACGAAGGAAAATAAACAAGAAACTGATGTGAGGTGAAACGATGTTAATATGGGTCTTCACTGCGGCAGCACTGCTTTGCCTGGTATATTACGGGATCATCGTATTGTATGCGGGATTTGGCACATCGTTTGCAGTGTTATGGCTTCTGATCGGTGGATTTTTCGGAGCGACGGCAGCCGGTATTCATATTTATCAGAAGTATCCGGAACGGATGCCGCTCTGGATCCCGGTCTCTTTTGTGACCTTGTGTGCTTCCGGGCTTATGATCCTTCTGGTTACGCAGATTTTAATCTTTGGAGGAATTCCGGCAACAGCGGAGCCATCCCTGGATTATGTGATCGTGCTTGGCACGAAAGTAAAACCGGACGGATCGCTGAGTAAAACGCTGAAACTGCGTCTGGATAAGGCACTGGAATATACAAAAGAAAATCCGGAAACGGTTTTGATCCTTTCCGGAGCCAAGGGCGACGGAGAGCCATGTTCGGAGGCGGAAGCCATGGAACGCTATCTCCTGGAACAGGGGGCAGAGAAAGAACGGCTGGTACGGGAAGAACAATCCTTCAGTACGGTAGAAAATCTGGCTTACAGCAAGATCCTGATCGAAAACAGGGAACAGCAGATCTTGCAGGAACAAAAGCAAAAGGAAGAGGCAGAAATGCTTCTTCGTGCGCCGGAAGAACCGGGACAAAGCGGGAAAAATACTTCCGGGCTGTCCGAACGGCACCTGCGGATCGGTATTTTAACCAGTAATTTTCATTTGTGCCGTGCCGGCATGATCGCAAAGCATCAGGATTATGGTACGGTTTACGGCATTGCGTCAGAATCCGACAAAGTTCTGCTGGTGCATTTTTCCCTGCGTGATGGCATAGCCATATTAAAAGACCGCCTGATGGGCAACCTATAATGGAAAGCAAGACAAAAAATAAGATCGTAAAAAGACAGGAAAGGAAGACAACGGATGAATCAGCTGGAAGCAATAGAAAAACTGGATGCCTACCGTGTGGTAGAGCATAAAACCATTGAAGAAATGCAGTCAGAAGGCATTGTCCTGGAACACAAAAAGACAAAAGCCAGACTGTTCCTGGTATCAAATGATGACGAGAACAAGGTATTCTGTATCGGTTTTCGGACTCCGCCGGACAATGACTGCGGGCTGCCGCATATTCTGGAGCACAGCGTGCTGTGCGGTTCCGACAAGTTCCCGTTAAAGGATCCGTTTGTAGAGCTGGTAAAGGGATCTTTGAATACCTTTTTAAATGCCATGACCTACTCGGATAAGACTGTGTATCCGGTTGCAAGCTGCAACGATAAGGATTTCCAGAACCTGATGGATGTTTACATGGACGCAGTCCTGCATCCGAACATTTACAAAGAAGAGAAGATTTTCCGCCAGGAGGGCTGGCATTACGAGCTGGAGAGCAAGGATGCCCCGCTCATTTATAATGGTGTTGTATACAATGAGATGAAGGGCGCTTACTCTTCTCCGGAGAGTCTCTTAGACAGTGTGACCCAGAAGACCCTGTTCCCGGATACCTGCTATGGCAAGGATTCCGGCGGTGACCCGGTTCACATTCCAGAGCTGAGCTATGAAAAATTCCTGGATTTCCATAGAACGTACTATCACCCCTCCAACAGCTATATCTATCTCTACGGCGATATGGATATGGCTGAGAAGCTGGCATGGCTGGATGAGGAATATTTAAGCCACTACGAGGAGCGTCCGGTCGATTCCCGCATCCGGGAGCAGAAGGCATTTGAAAAACCAGTAGAGTGTGAGTTCTCCTATTCCATCACCGATGGAGAATCCGAGGAGGATGCAACCTATCTTTCCGTGAATACCGTCGTGGGTGATGATCTGGATCCGAAGCTTTACGTGGCATTCCAGATTCTGGAGTATACCCTGCTTGATGCACCGGGAGCACCGTTAAAACAGGCGCTGATCGATGCCGGAATCGGTAAGGACATCCTGGGCGGATACGAGAGCGGCATTTTACAGCCATTCTTCTCCGTCATCGCAAAGGATGCCAACAAGGAGCAGAAGGGCGAGTTTTTAGCGATCGTAAAGGGCACGCTGAGAAAGCTTGCTGATCAGGGCATCAACCGCAAGAGTCTGCTTGCCGGCATGAATTATTTTGAGTTTAAATACCGTGAGGCGGATTATGGTTCTGCACCGAAGGGTCTGATGTATGGTTTGCAGTGCCTGGACAGCTGGCTGTACGACGGAGATCCGATGACGCACCTCTGCTACCAGGAAACTTTCGACTTCCTGAAAAAAGAAGTGGAGAACGGCTATTTTGAGCAGCTGATCAAAGATTACCTCCTGGATAACCCGTTTGAGGCTGTGATCGTGGTAGCGCCGGAAAAGAACCTGACCGCAAAAGAAGATGAAAAGCTGGCTAAGAAGCTGGCTGATTATAAGGCATCTCTTTCAGAGGAGGAACTGGAGAAACTGGTTTGTGCAACCAGAGAGTTAAAGGAGTACCAGGATACCCCGTCCACTCCGGAGATTTTGGCAAAGATCCCGCTCTTAACCCGCGAAGACATTGATAAAAAAGCAGAGACCTTCTTCTGGACCGAGAAAGAGGAGGACGGCATTAAAGTGCTGCACCACAATTTCTTTACCTCTGGAATCGGCTATTTAAAGATATTATTCAATACCAGCGTACTGCCGCAGGAAGATCTGCTGTATGCAGGTCTGTTAAAATCCGTGCTGGGTTCCATCAGCACAGAGCATTACAGCTATTCGGATCTGACCAGTGAGATCCATTTAAACAGCGGCGGCATGGATTTCTCCGTGACTTCCTACGCAAACCTGCAGGATGCCGAGCAGTTTACCGGAGCGTTTGTGGCAAGCATCCGTGTGCTGTACGATAAGCTGGATTTTGGATTTACCATGCTGGAAGAAATTTTAAACCACTCCGTATTTACGGATGAAAAGCGTCTGGGCGAGGTGATCCAGGAGACCCGCTCCCGTGCGAGAATGAAACTGGAGAATGCAGGACACAGCACGGCAGTATCCCGCGCAACCTCTTACTTCTCTGCGACTGCATACTACAATGAGCTGACGGGCGGCACGGCGTATTATCATTTCCTGGAGCAGCTGGAAAAGGATTATCCGGCAAAGAAACAGGAGATCATTGCAAAGCTTCAGGAAGTAAGCAGAAAGCTTTTCACCCGTTCCAATATGCTGGTAAACTACACGGCAGATGAAAAGGGCTATGAAAAGCTTCCGGAAACCTTAAAGCTGCTTTCCGCAAAACTCCCGGAGGGAAGCCGCGAAACGTATGCATTTACCCATCCGGTCAAGAATGTGAACGAGGGCTTAAAAACCTCCGCACAGGTTGACTATGTGGCGCGCTGCGGCAATTTCCGCGATGCAGGCCTTGCGTATACCGGTGCATTAAAGATCCTTCAGGTGATCTTAAGCTACGACTACCTGTGGCTGAACATTCGCGTGAAAGGCGGCGCGTATGGCTGCATGAGCGGATTTGGACGTTCCGGCGAGGGCTATCTGGTATCGTACCGCGACCCGAACTTAAAAGAGACAAACGAGATCTACGAGGGCATTCCGGCTTACTTAGAGCAGTTTGACCCGGATGAGCGCGACATGACCAAGTACGTGATCGGAACCATCAGCAATCTGGATGCTCCGCTGACGCCGTCCGTGAAGGGCAGCAGGGGACTTTCCGCATATCTGTCCGGTGTGACGGAAGAGATGATGCAGACCGAGCGAGACCAGGTCTTACAGGCAACCAAGGAGGATATCCGCGCGCTGGCTGCCCATGTCCGTGCCGTACTGCAGACCGGAAGCTTCTGCGTGGTAGGAAATGAGGAAAAGATCGAGGCAAACCGCGCAATGTTTGGCGAGGTTTCCAGTCTTACGAGAGGATAACAGGTGTGTGCAGTGTGCGGCACGCAGCCTGTAGGAAACGTTGTTGGGAAAGGATAACTGGGAAGGTACTGAACAGTTACCAAAACAGTTATGTATGGGAAAGGATAAACTATGGCAAAGAAACCGGAAGGTACGAATTTTGATCAATTGCTGGAAGAACTGAATGGAGCGAAAAAGGGCGGTGCGGGCAGCGAAGCAGCTGCCCCGGTTCAAAAAAAATCCGGCTTTGTAACGCTGATCGGACGGCCAAACGTAGGGAAATCCACGCTGATGAACCATCTCATCGGCCAGAAGATCGCCATTACTTCAGACAAACCGCAGACCACAAGAAACCGCATTCAGACCGTCTATACCGATGAGCGGGGACAGATCATTTTCCTCGATACGCCGGGCATCCACAAGGCAAAAAATAAGCTGGGTGAGTATATGGTCAATGTGGCAGAGCATACCTTAAAAGAGGTGGACCTGATCTTGTGGCTGGTAGAGCCGAGCACCTTCATCGGTGCCGGGGAACGCCATATCGCCGAGCAGCTTCAGGGAGTCAAAACCCCGGTCATTCTGGTCATCAACAAGACCGATACGGTAAAGAACCAGGAAGATATCCTGACCTTTATCAATGCTTACAAGGATATCTGCAATTTTGCGGAGATCGTTCCAGTATCAGCGCTCCGTGATAAGAATACGGACACCCTGTTGGAACAGCTGTTCAAATATCTGCCTTACGGTCCGCAGTTCTACGATGAGGATACCGTGACAGACCAGCCGATGCGCCAGATCGCCGCAGAGCTGATCCGCGAAAAGGCACTCCGCCTGTTAGAGGAAGAGATTCCGCACGGAATCGCAGTCACCATTGAGAAGATGAGTGAGCGCCCGAATGGCATCATGGATGTGGAGGCAACCATCATCTGTGAGCGCGATTCCCACAAGGGCATCATCATCGGCAAGGGCGGCGCCATGTTAAAACGCATCGGTTCCGCTGCCAGAAGAGAGCTGGAGGCAATGCTGGAGACGAAGGTCAACCTGCAGATCTGGGTCAAAGTGCGGAAAGAATGGCGCGACAGCGAATTGTTAATGAAGAATTATGGTTATAATCCGAAGGAATAACAGAAAAAGCGCCGCAGGGATGGAAAGGCAAATAGAAGTGCTGCGGGAGCAGAAAGGCAAACGGGAACAGTGAGAGAATCGGTGAATCTGACCGGAATGGTCTTAAAAGCAACTCCGGTCGGGGAAAATGACCGGCGACTGGTGATCTTAACCAGGGAGCGCGGCAAGATCACGGCCTTTGCCCGCGGTGCCAAACGGCCGGGCAGCCCGCTTTTGGGCGTGACCAGGCCCTTTGTGTTTGGTACCTTTAAGCTGTACGAAGGAAGAGATGCCTATAATCTGCAGGCAGCTGACGTGCTCAACTATTTTTCTGAGATCACGATGGATATGGAGGCAACCTGCTACGGCTCTTATTTTCTGGAATTTGCGGATTATTACAGCCGGGAAAATTTAGAGGCGACCGAGCAGCTCCTTTTGCTCTACCAGTCGCTGCGGGCCTTGTTAAAGCCGGCCCTTCCAAACTCGCTGGTACAGGCAGTGTTTGAGCTGCGCAGCATGGCGATCAACGGGGATTATACGGAGCATCCGCCCCGTCCGGTCAGCGATTCTGCCAATTATGCCTGGGAATATATCGTGGCATCACCGCTTGAATCCCTGTATACCTTTACGCTGGCACCGGAAGTTTTAGAGGAACTGAAGCACTGTGTGGAGCTGAACAAACGGCGCTTTATTGACCGGGAATTTCATTCCCTGGAAATCCTGAAAATGATGGAGACCGTAACAATTTAAATAAAGTGTTGAAAAACCGTTTATGAACAGGTATAATCCTAAAGAACCCGCAAAAAGGGCAAAGAGGAGATTTATGAAAAAGAAGACAGCAGTTTTGACTGCAGCCGTGCTGCTTTGTGCAGTCTGGACTGCAGGCTGTTCGGAAACAGGGGCGAAGAAAAAAGCCTGGGACGCTTCTGAGAACAGCATTTATGTGGCGGATGACTTAAGTGTGCAGAGCGCCATGGTCTACACATCACAAAAGGAAAACGACCGGTACAGCGCCGAGGGCTTAGCTGAATTTGCAAAAGAGCAGATTTGTTCTTATAATGAAGAACAGGGAGCGGCTGCCGAGGCAGAACATACAGAAGGGAAAGAAAAACTCCCGGTGGCGCTGGAAAAAAGCAGCCTGGAAGGGACGACCGGTACGCTGGTATTTTCCTATGCTTCCCCGGATGATTTTGTGAAATTTTCCGAGGAAAATGGCGACGATACGCATTCTGTAACATCGCTGCAGGTGTTGGATACGGATGCATCGAAATTGCCGGATCTGACCTACAAAACAGCTTCCGGAAAGAGCATGGAACTTTCAAAGGCCGGGGCGAAAAAAGGCAGCCATATGGTCCTGACCGAAGGCAGTGCTTCTGTTTACACGGAAGGAAAGATCCTTTATGTGACCGAAGGCGTGGAAATAACAAGTGATCATTCAGCAGTGACCCCAGAGGGAACCGGCTGTATTATATTCAAGTAAAAAAGAGAGGTTATCTGACGATGGAAAAAACAATGGAGAAAATCGTAGCACTGGCAAAGACCAGAGGATTTGTTTATCCGGGTTCCGAGATCTATGGCGGTCTCGCAAACACCTGGGATTACGGCAACCTTGGTGTTGAGCTGAAAAACAATGTAAAGAAAGCATGGTGGCAGAAATTCATTCAGGAAAGCCCGTACAACGTAGGCGTTGACTGTGCAATCCTCATGAACTCCCAGACCTGGGTTGCTTCCGGACATCTTGGTGGCTTCTCTGATCCGCTGATGGACTGTAAGGCATGTAAGGAGCGTTTCCGCGCCGACAAGCTGATCGAAGATTACATGGCTGAGAACGGCATTACCATTGAGGGCAGCGTAGACGCATGGTCCCAGGAAGAAATGAAAAAATACATCGATGATAATAACATCTGCTGCCCAAGCTGCGGTAAGCATGATTTTACCGATATCCGTCAGTTTAACCTGATGTTCAAGACCTTCCAGGGTGTAACCGAGGATGCAAAGAACACCGTTTACTTAAGACCGGAGACCGCTCAGGGTATTTTCGTAAACTTCAAGAACGTACAGCGTACTTCCAGAAAGAAAGTTCCGTTTGGTATCGGACAGATCGGTAAATCCTTCCGTAACGAGATTACCCCGGGCAACTTCACCTTCCGTACCCGTGAGTTCGAGCAGATGGAGCTGGAGTTTTTCTGCAAACCGGGCACAGATCTGGAGTGGTTCCAGTACTGGAGAGGCTTCTGCCGCGACTGGCTGCTGGCACTTGGCTTAAAGGAAGACGAGATCCGTCTGCGCGACCATTCTCCGGAGGAGCTTTGCTTCTACAGTAAGGGTACCACCGATATCGAGTTCAAGTTCCCATTCGGCTGGGGCGAGCTGTGGGGTATCGCAGACAGAACTGACTACGATTTAACCCAGCATCAGAACACTTCCGGTGAGGATATGACCTACTTCGATGACGAGGCAAAGGAGAAATACATCCCGTACGTCATTGAGCCGTCCCTGGGTGCAGACCGTGTTACCCTGGCATTCCTGTGCGCAGCATACGACGAAGAGGAGATCGGTGAGGGCGATGTCCGTACCGTCCTTCATTTCCATCCGGCCATCGCACCGGTTAAGATCGGTATCCTTCCGCTGTCCAAGAAGTTAAACGAGGGCGCAGAAAAGGTATACGCAGAGCTTGCAAAGTACTACAACTGTGAGTTCGATGACAGAGGAAACATCGGTAAGAGATATAGAAGACAGGACGAGATTGGTACTCCGTTCTGCATTACCTATGACTTTGAGTCTGAGGAGGACCACGCAGTGACCGTCCGCGACCGCGATACCATGGAGCAGGTTCGTGTGCCGATCGCTGAGTTAAAACAGTATTTCGAGGACAAGTTCCGTTTCTAATATGAACGATAACCAATTAAAAACCGTAGGCGCAGTCGCCGGCTACATTCTCGCAGGAGGAAAAAACACGCGTATGGAGGGACAGAAAAAACTGTTTCTCCGCTACGGCGGTGAAACGTTCTGCCAGAGAATTGTAAAAGCCTGTGACTGTCTGCCTGCGGTTTATTTGTCTGTAGATCAAAAAGAACCGTACAAGGAAGCCGGTCTGCCCATGGTAGAGGACCGGTGGAAGGAAATCGGACCGATCGGGGGAATTGCAAGCGGACTTTGGGACTGCAAAGAAGAGGCGCTTCTCGTGATAGCCTGCGATATGCCCATGATCGATGCCGGACTGGTAGGAAAAATCCTGGAGTGCTACCGGAAAGAACCATCCTCCATTCTTGTGACGGCACAGAGCGGACGCATTCACCCGCTTTTTGGAATTTATCCCAAAAGAATATTGCCCTGCATGACAGAACAGATTCAGGCAGGTGATTACCGCATGATGCATCTGCTTAAGCGCGCCGGATACCGGATCATGGAACTGGAGACGGAGAGTCACGCGATGGAAAATGTGAATACGAAAGAGGCTTACCGGGGATTGACAGGTTCTGCAATGCAGAATGCTGCGGCGCCGAACCCTCAAATGGTAATTTCTCTCCAAAAGAAGAGTCCTTTCGTATTTGCGGTCAGCGGCTATAAAAATACAGGAAAGACGACTATGATCACGCGTCTTGTGCCGGAACTGACGAAGCGTGGCTACAAAGTAGCGGTCATCAAGCATGACGGTCATGATTTTGAGAGCGACGTACCGGGAACGGACAGCTACCGTCATCAGAAAGCGGGGGCTTATGGGACTGCGGTATTTTCCAAAAACCGTTTTCTGGTCACGAAAGAATGTCAGGGGATTACGGAGAAGGATCTATTTGCGGCATTTCCGGAGGCAGATATCATTCTGATCGAAGGACTGAAAAACAGCAGTTATCCGAAATACGTCTGTAATTATCCGCAAGAGCCTCTGATTTCAGCGGAAAAACTGGCAGATGAACTGGAAACGTTAAAAAAACAAATATAGGAGCATAGAGAGAAACATGGTTCGTATCACACTAGAGGAAGCACAAAAACTTATCTTTCAGCAGGAATATGCCGTAGAAGCCATGCGGCGTCCGGTCACAGAGTGCGCCGGCAGTGTCCTGGCAGAAAACCTGGTATCCGGGATGATGCAGCCTCCGTTTGCGCGCTCGGCTATGGATGGCTATGCGTTGCGGCAGGAAGATGTCCGGAAAGCAGACCGGGAGTATCCGGCTATCCTGCAGGTTGTCTATAAAACCTGTGCCGGAGACCGACCGGGAAGAAACATTCAGCCAGGGGAGTGTGTGCGCATTATGACTGGTGCCATGATCCCGGAAGGCGCAGACTGCGTGATTCGGCAGGAAGATACCGATTACGGGGAAGAAACCGTTCAGATTTATACAGCTGCAGTTTTGCAGCAAAACTGCTGTCAGGCAGGGGAAGATTTTCAAGCAGGGGAAGTTCTGGCAAAAGCAGGCGAAACGGTGGATGCTTACACCGTTGCCGCTGCGGTCGCTTCCGGGAAAAAAGAACTCAGTGTACGGCGGAGACTGCGGGCGGCGCTTGTTACGACAGGGGAAGAACTGTGCGAGACCGGAAGCGTTTTGCAGCCGGGGCAGATCTACAATTCCAATCAGGCGTATCTGCGGGTGAGACTGATGCAGGAGGGCTGCGATGTCGTGTATTGCAAAATGACCGGAGATGACCGAGAGTCCATTGCCAGGGCAGTGCAGGAAGCCGCAGACAAAGCCGATTTTGTCATTACGACAGGAGGGGTATCGGTCGGACAGAAAGACCAGCTCCCCCATGTGATGGATGCACTGGGGGCACGGATCCTGTTTCGTGGAATTGCAGTGAAACCCGGAATGCCGACGATGTGCTCCGTACTTGGAAAGACTCCGGTGCTTTCCTTATCCGGGAATCCGTACTCGGCTTTTTCTGTATTTGAACTGTTGATCAGACCGCTTACGGCAGGTCTTCTGGGAGCGGATGGGTATGATTATATCCGGATCCACACAACCGCCTCATCGGATTTTTTAAAGGAAAGCAGAGGAAGAAGACTGCTGCGGGGATATTACGATGGAACTGCGGTCGCACTTTCGAAAAAACAGCAAAATGGCCAGCTGACCGGCGGGATCGGATGTAACTGCCTGGTGGATGTTCCGGCAGGCAGCGGACCGGTATATGCCGGGACTCCGGTCGAGATTATTTTGACAGGGATATCGTGATGCACGGTACCCCTGTTTTTTTCGCAATAAAATGACATGCAATAAAAAGAGCCTGCCTGACTGCAAAGCGCAGTGTCAGATTCGTTTGGGTACAAAATTCGTCAAAATATGCAAAATACACATTCGTATATACGAACTCACATCGTATATGTGAAAATGACGGGAACGAAACAAAATTTTACGAGTTTTTGCTAAAATTTATACAAAAAACACCAAGAAAAACCTTTACTATCGCAAAAAATATGGTATACTTATACCAGACCGTCGATGGTGATTTTTTTGTGCAAAAACTATACCGACGGAGTTGAAAACCGTAGGCAGCATCGTCTACACAAGTTGAGGAGGAAAAAACCAATGGCTAAAAAGTGGGTGTACTTATTTACAGAAGGTGACGCTACCATGAGAAATCTTCTCGGTGGTAAAGGCGCAAACCTGGCTGAGATGACCAATATCGGTCTTCCGGTTCCGCAGGGCTTTACAATTACAACTGAGGCCTGCACACAGTACTACGAGGATGGCCGCGAGATCAACGAAGAGATCCAGGGGCAGATCAACGAGTACATTGAGAAAATGGAAGAGATTACCGGAAAGAAATTCGGAGATCTCGAGAACCCGCTTCTGGTTTCCGTACGTTCCGGCGCACGTGCTTCCATGCCTGGTATGATGGACACCATCTTAAACCTGGGCTTAAACGAGCAGGTTGTTAACGTAATCGCTGAGAAGTCTGGCAATCCGCGTTGGGCTTGGGACTGCTACAGAAGATTCATTCAGATGTATTCCGACGTTGTAATGGAAGTCGGTAAGAAATATTTTGAGGCTCTCATCGATGAGATGAAAGAAAAGAAAGGCGTTAAGCTTGACGTTGAGTTAGACGCTGACGACTTAAAAGAGCTGGCTAACCAGTTCAAGGCTGAGTACAAAGACAAGATTGGCGCAGACTTCCCGGATGATCCGAAGGAGCAGTTAATGGGCGCAATCAAAGCTGTATTCCGTTCCTGGGACAACCCACGTGCAAACGTTTACCGTCGTGACAACGATATCCCGTATTCCTGGGGTACTGCTGTAAACGTACAGTCCATGGCATTTGGTAACATGGGTGATGACTGTGGTACCGGTGTTGCATTTACCCGTGACCCGGCAACCGGCGCAAAGGGTCTGTTCGGTGAGTTCTTAACCAACGCACAGGGCGAGGACGTAGTAGCTGGTGTCCGCACTCCGATGCACATCCAGGAGATGGCAGAGAAGTTCCCGCAGGCATACGCAGATTTCGAGAAAGTATGTAAGACTCTAGAAGATCACTACAGAGATATGCAGGATATGGAGTTCACCGTTGAGCACGGCAAACTGTACATGCTGCAGACCCGTAATGGTAAGAGAACCGCTCAGGCTGCATTAAAGATCGCTTGTGACTTAGTAGACGAGGGTATGAGAACTCCGGAAGAAGCCGTTGCAATGATCGATCCGCGTAACCTGGATTCCTTATTGCATCCGACCTTCGACCAGAAGGCATTAAAGGCTGCTACCCCGATCGCTAAGGCTTTAGGTGCAGCTCCTGGTGCTGCATGTGGTAAGATCGTCTTCACTGCAGACGATGCTGTAGAGTGGGCTGAGAGAGGCGAGAAAGTTGTTCTGGTTCGTCTTGAGACCTCTCCGGAAGACATTACCGGTATGAAGGCTTCCCAGGGTATCCTGACTGTTCGTGGTGGTATGACCTCTCACGCAGCAGTAGTTGCACGTGGTATGGGTGCCTGCTGTGTATCCGGCTGCGGCGACATCATTATGGACGAGGCAAACAAGAAATTCACTCTGGCTGGCAAAGAGTACCACGAGGGCGATGTGATCTCCTTCGACGGCTCCACCGGCTGTGTATATGACGGAGCAATCCCGACTGTAGAGGCAACCATCGCAGGTGAGTTCGGACGTATCATGGCATGGGCTGATGAGTACAGAACCATGGCAGTACGCACCAACGCAGATACCCCGCACGATGCGAAGAAGGCTCGTGAGCTTGGCGCAGAGGGCATTGGTCTTTGCCGTACCGAGCATATGTTCTTCGAGGGTGACCGTATCGATGCATTCCGTGAGATGATCTGCTCCGATACCGTAGAAGAGAGAGAAGAGGCTCTGGAGAAGATCCTTCCGTTGCAGCAGGGCGATTTCGAACAGCTCTACGAGGCTATGGAGGGCAACCCTGTAACCATCCGTTTCCTGGATCCGCCGTTACATGAGTTCGTTCCGACTGAGGAAGAGGACATCGAGAAACTGGCTAAGGCAAAAGGCAAGACCGTTGCAGAGATCAAAGCAATCTGCGAGTCCCTGCATGAGTTCAACCCGATGATGGGTCATCGTGGATGCCGTCTGGCTGTTACCTATCCGGAGATCGCTGTTATGCAGACCAAAGCTGTTATCCGTGCAGCAATCAATGTAAAGAAAGCTCATCCGGACTGGACCATCGTTCCGGAGATCATGATTCCGCTTATCGGCGATGTAAAAGAGTTAAAATACTGCAAGAAGACCGTTGTTGAGACTGCAGATGCAGAGATCGCAGCAGCTGGTTCTGACCTGACCTACCATGTAGGTACCATGATCGAGATCCCGAGAGCAGCCCTGACTGCAGACGAGATCGCAAAAGAGGCTGACTTCTTCTGCTTCGGTACCAACGACCTGACCCAGATGACCTTCGGCTTCTCCCGTGACGATGCTGGTAAGTTCTTAGGTGCTTACTACGATGCGAAGATCTACGAGAACGATCCATTCGCAAAACTGGATCAGACTGGCGTAGGCAAGCTGATGGAGATGGCTATCAAGCTTGGCAAGGCTTCCAACCCGGATCTGCACATCGGTATCTGCGGCGAGCATGGCGGAGACCCGTCTTCTGTAGAGTTCTGCAATAAGATCGGTCTGGATTATGTATCCTGCTCACCGTTCCGTGTTCCGATCGCAAGACTGGCAGCAGCTCAGGCAGCAATTGCGCAGAAATAATGAAAAACAAAATCGTAGGATATCCTATACTGAAAGACCGCGTACTGTTTGGTACGCGGTCTTTTTGTGGCTATGTTGAGCTTTATGGGTAGAAATACAAAGAAATTTATGCTAGACTAAGCATATATTCGTTACTGCTTGTGCTTTGCGTAAACAGCAGCGGCAAAACCATTACGATGGATAGAAAACAGAAATGAAAGAATTAGGGGAAAAACAAATGACAACGAAAGAATGTTATGAAAAAATTGGATCTAATTACGACAGTGTGCTGAGCAGATTCGGCAACGAGGCGCTGGTAAAGCGCTTTGCCTTGAAGTTTTTAAAGGATCCGAGCTATGCAGATTTAAAAGAAGCCCTGGAGGCGCGTGACGCAGAGCGTGCATTCCGTGCAGCACATACCTTAAAGGGCGTTTGCTTAAATCTTGGATTTGACCGTCTCTACGAGACCAGCGCAGCTCTGACAGAAGACCTGAGAGGAAGAGACATCAACGGCGGTGACCGGTTATTTCCGGAACTGACCGAGCGTTACGAGCAGTTAACAGAAGCAATTCGGGAGCTGGAAGCGGAGGCTTAACCCATATATGAATTCATACGATAAACTGACGAGACAGCAGGCAGAGGAGCAGATGGAACTCTACCGGCAGGTGTTTACAGCCGTGCGCCTTCTGGATGCTGCTGATCTTCGTCTGACTGGAGCGAAAAAAACAAAAGAAGACCAGACGGGTGGGTTGAACCATTGCTACTGTTATGATTACTGGAAGAAAAGCCAGCCCTGTGAAAACTGCATTTCCAGGAAGGTTTATCAGGATGGGATTCAGAGGACGAAGCTGGAGTACAGAGGAAATGATCTCTTTGAGGTAACTGCCCGTTATGTGGAGGTAGACGGGACTCCTTATATCATGGAGCTGGTGCGTGCGATGGACGGCACCTGCCTGATCGATGCTGAGGGCAGGGAAAAGCTTCTCATCAAGCTGACAAGCTATCACGATGAGCTTTACATTGATGCCCTGACCGGTGCCTACAACCGGCGTTACTACGAGGATAAGATCAAAACCTCAGCCCAGAAGGGCGGCGTAGCCATGATCGACCTGGATGACTTTAAGCTCTACAACGATACCTGGGGACATGACGCAGGCGATGCCGTGCTGAGAACCCTGGTCCAGATGCTTCGGAACTGTGTGCGGGATGAAGATTCCATCATCCGTTACGGAGGCGATGAATTCCTTCTTCTGATGCCGGATATCAGCCAGGCACAGTTTGAGGAAAGCCTGCGCAGGGTCAAGGAAAAGGTCTGCGATGCCGATGTGCCAGGCTATACGAACCTGCGCCTTTCTGTGAGCATTGGCGGAGTACTGAGTGATGGGAGCAAAACGGTGGAGGATGCTGCGATCTGTGCCGATAAGCTTATGTATCAGGCTAAAAACCGGAAAAATACGGTTGTGACGGAAGGAACAAAGCAGGAGGTACAGCATTCAGGGGACAATACTGAGGATCAGGAGAATATCAAGCAGCAGATCCTCATTGTAGATGATTCCGGGCTGAACCGCGAGATCCTTTCTGAAATGCTTCACTCAGATTTCCGCATTCTGGAGGCAGAAAACGGAAAAGAGTGCATTGCCCAGTTAGAGCAGTACGGAACCGGAATCGCCCTGGTCCTGTTAGATATTGTCATGCCGGTCATGAATGGCTTTGAGGTGCTGGAATACATGACCAGAAACCACTGGATCGAGGAGGTCCCTGTCATTATGATCTCCAGTGAAAATTCAGAGCCATACATCCGCAAGGCCTACGAGCTTGGCGTTTCTGATTATATCAGCCGTCCATTTGATGCCAAGGTGGTATTTCAGCGCGTATTCAATACCATTAAGCTGTATGCGAAGCAGCACCGCCTGATCAAACTGGTGACAAGCCAGATCTACGAAAAAGAAAAGAACAACCGGATCATGGTCGGGATTTTAAGCCAGATCATGGAATTCCGAAATGGAGAGAGCGGTCGCCATGTGTTCCATATCAATCGTCTGACAGACCTTTTGCTGGAGCGGCTGACGCAAAAGACAAACCAGTACCATCTTTCCAGACCAGACCGGGAACTGATTGCAACCGCATCTGCCCTTCATGATATCGGGAAGATCGGGATCGATGAACAAATTCTGAATAAACCGGGCAGACTGACCAAGGCAGAGTTTGAGATCATGAAGACCCATACCGTGATCGGTGCTTCGATGCTGAAACATCTGACTGCCTACCAGAACGAGCCGATCGTAAAGATCGCTTACCAGATCTGCAGGTGGCACCATGAGCGCTACGATGGAAAGGGATATCCGGACGGCTTAAAGGGAGAAGAAATCCCGATCGCAGCCCAGGTGGTTTCCATTGTAGATGTTTACGATGCCCTGGTGAGTCCGCGTGTATACAAGAAAGCGTTCCCGCATGAGCAGGCCATGAGCATGATCATGAATGGGGAGTGCGGTACGTTTAATCCGCTCCTTCTGGAATGCCTGATCGAGATCCAGGACCGGATCCAGGCATATGATCATGAGCCGCAGAATCATTAGTTTACTTTTATAGGTCTGTATGGTATAATTTTTCGTTGCGACACGTCAATTTATTTTTGAGAATGAAGAGGAACTACAAATGGAAAAGAAAAAGAAGTTTCAGATGCCGCATACGTACATCATTATCTTTGGTGTAATTCTGTTTGCAGCAATCCTGACCATGTTTATCCCACTGGGTAAATATGAAACAAAAGAAATCACCTACACCATGAACGGCGAAGAAAAGACCAGAACCGTTCTGGATCCGGACAGCTTTGAGTATGTCCTGGATGAAAACGGAAACAAGGTAACGAAGGTTGCCCCGCTTTTCGGTACGGAGGATTTCGGTGGCCAGGGTATTTTAAACTATGTATTTGAGGGTCTTACAACCGGTAACAAAAACGGTACTGCAGTCGGAATCATCGCCTTTATCCTGGTGGTGGGCGGTTCCTTTGGTATCGTGTTACGAACCGGTGCCGTGGAGAGCGGTATCATGCGGGTCATCAGCATGACAAACGGTAAGGAAATCCTTTTGGTACCGATCCTGATCGTCCTGTTTTCCCTGGGCGGTGCCGTGTTCGGCATGGGTGAGGAAGCCATCCCGTTCGTTATGATCCTGGTGCCGATGTTCATCGCGATGGGTTACGATGCAGTAGTCGGCATCATGTGCAGCTACGTGGCAACCCAGATTGGTTTCGGTACCTCGTGGCAGAACCCGTTCGGCCTGGCTGTGGCACAGGGTATCGCAGGCATCCCGGTTATGTCCGGTGCATGGTTCCGTATCCCGTTATGGATCATCTTTACCGGTCTGACCTGTGTGTTTACCCTTCGTTACGCAGCAAAGATCAAAAAGAACCCGAAGCTTTCTGTTGCTTACGAGTCTGACGAAGAGTACCGTGAGGACTTCGCAAAGAATGGTAAAGCAGACCTGCCGTTTACGCTGGGCCATAAGCTGGTGCTCTTAACCATCGCAGCCTGCATGGTATGGACCATCTGGGGCGTAGTAACCCAGGGCTACTACATTCCGGAGATCGCATCCCAGTTCTTTGTAATGGGTCTTGTTTCCGGTATCATCGGACTGATCTTCCACTTAAATGATATGCACTTAAACGATATCCCGCGTGCATTTGACCGTGGTGCGGCTGACCTTCTGGGCGCTGCCATGTGTGTAGGTATGGCACAGGGTATCATCATCATCCTGGGCGGTACCAGCGCAACCGATGGAACCGTTCTGAATACCATTCTTTATACCATCAGCAACGGCATGAAGAATTTCCCGCCAGTTATCTCTGCCTGGCTGATGTACGTATTCCAGTCCGTATTCAACTTCTTCGTTGTATCCGGTTCCGGACAGGCAGCCCTGACCATGCCGATTATGGCACCGCTTGCTGATCTGGTAGGAGTTGAGCGTCAGGTTGCAGTGCTTGCTTACCAGCTGGGTGATGCATTTACCAACTTCATTGTTCCGACCAGCGGATGCCTTCTCGGTGCACTGGCTGCAGCAAAATTGGAGTGGGGACAGTGGGCGAAGTTCCAGATCAAGTTCCAGGCATTCTTGTTTGTATGCGCATCCATTGCAGTGATCATCGCAATTGTAATCGGATTGTCATAACTGGAAAAGGCAGGAGTAATTTGTCATGACAAATGATATGACGCGGGGAAACCCCGTTCGCCTGATTCTGGCATTCATGATTCCGACT
This sequence comes from Clostridium sp. AF32-12BH, assembly GCF_003477935.1. Taxonomy (NCBI): domain Bacteria; kingdom Bacillati; phylum Bacillota; class Clostridia; order Eubacteriales; family Clostridiaceae; genus Clostridium; species Clostridium sp. AF32-12BH. The sequence continues at coordinate 49,245 of NZ_QUEH01000013.1, forward strand.
TATCTCGGAAACATTTTCCAGCAGTTTTATAACCTGGTGGATTCGGTGATCGCCGGCCGCTATATCGGCGTCCATGCCCTGGCAGCCATTGGCAGCACCACGTCGCTGATCTTTCTGGTGACCGGGTGGCTTCAGGGAATCACCAGTGGTTTTGCCATCATGGTGGCGCAGACCTTTGGTGCGAGGGATTACAGACAGATGCGTCATTATGTCGCAATGTCTGTGTATCTCTGTGCAGCTTTCGTGGTCGCCATGACTGCAGGTCTGGTATTTTTAAATGTACCGATCCTGCGGCTGATGAATACCCCGGATGAGATCATCGGTCAGACGGCTGCTTACATGGGGATCATTTACGCAGGACTTTGTGTAACCGCTGCCTACAATGCGTTTGCGGCGGTGCTCCGTGCGTTGGGAGATGGTCGATCTCCGCTGTATTTTCTGATCATTTCTGCAGTGATCAACGCAGTGCTGGATGTCCTCTTTATCGTGAAGTTTCACATGGGTGTAGAGGGCTGTGCCTACGCAACGGTCATTGCGCAGGGAATTTCCGCGTTACTGTGCCTGATCTACATCATCCTGAAGTTTGATATTCTGAAACTTCAAAAAGAGGATTTTGCGTTCGATCTGCCAATGATCAAAAGACTGCTCTCGATCGGTGTGCCAATGGGACTGCAGTTTTCCATTACCGCGATCGGAACCATCATTGTGCAGAGCGCGATCAATGTCTTTGGTGCAGATTATATCGCTGGTTACGCGGCAGCAGGAAAGCTGCAGAACATGGTCAATACCATCTTCATTGCGTTTGGGGCAACGATTGCGACCTATGTAGGACAGAACCGGGGTGCAGGACGGATGGACCGTGTGCGCCAGGGTGTGAAAGACACCCAGATCATGATTCTGATCGCAGCGCTTGTTTCCTTTCTGATCATCCATTTCCTGGCTGGAAAGCTGACGCTGATCTTTGTAGACAGCTCACAGACTGTGGTGATCGATGCTGCAAACCAGTACTTTCAAACAGTATCCTGGTGTTATCCGTTCCTTGGAAGTATTTTCCTGTACCGGAATGCACTTCAGGGAATGGGATATGGTCTTGTGCCTATGCTGGGCGGTGTCTTTGAATTGATGGCCAGAGGCGGCGTTGTGATGCTGGTGCTCCATCTGGGAGGCGGATTTGTAAGCACCTGCCTGTCAGATCCGGCCGCATGGATTTCCGCGCTGATTCCGCTGATTCCATATTATATTTATAAAATGAAAAAATTTACTGCGCTTCAGGCGTAAAAAATCCCGCTGCCGTTCATGCATGTGTCCGGCAGCGGGATTTTTTCTAAATAAAAATTTGCTTTACAGGAATCCAAAACTGTGCTATAGTAGCACACAAAATCAGAGGACATGCCACTGGCGTCTCTGATATGCAATCCAATCAAAATCAAAGAAAAGCAGAGTAGGTCTGTGTGCGTCAAGTGCCAGCCGGACAGGGAGTTGCCGGCAGGACGAAGGAAACGGCTTTCGAACGTCTTCCGCGGTACGCAGCCCGCATCCCGCTGCGAAGAGGATAGATACGGTTATCTCCTTTGTAGTCGAGAAATCGTTCCTGTTTATGGACAGGTTTTTGGAATGGAGTATTCCATTCCTGCCATGTCTGTGTGAACGGGAACAGGATTCTGCAAAGGAGGTAATTTTTTATGAAAAAGTTTACGGCATTATTCAAAGATTCCATGGAAGAACTCAAGTATGTCAACACGGTCACCATTATGGCGATGTTTGCTGCGATTTCCGTGGTGCTCGGTTATTTCACCCTGGTTCTGGGGGATTACTTAAAAATCGGATTCTCCACGATCGCAAACCAGTTTGTGTATTATCTGTTTGGCCCTGTGGTGGGCGCAGCGTTCGGAGGAGCGCTCGACATCTTGAAATACATCATCCGTCCAACCGGTGCGTATTTCCCGGGCTTTACCTTCAGTGCCATGGTGGGCGGCGTGCTTTACGGATGTTTTCTGTATAAGCATCCGATCCGGTTCGTGCGTGTGCTTGCTGCGGAGCTGACGGTATCGATCATCTGCAATATGCTGCTTGGAACGCTGTGGCTCAGCATGTTGTATGGAAAAGCATTTATGGCACTTCTTCCAATGCGGGTATTTAAAAACCTGATCATGTGGCCAGTCAATTCCATGCTGTTTTACACCATTGGGAAGACACTGGAGGCGTCGGGAGTATTCCGCCTGTTAAGGAATGCAGGCAGAAGCAAAGCGGTACTGTAATAACCGAATATCGTAACGGACAAGGGCGAAAGCTCCTGCGTCTGCATGGATGGCGGCGCGGGACTTTCGCTATTTTTTTGTCTGATTTATTTAAAATTTAAATAAGTAATACCAATATATTGATAGATACAATTTCTCATTCCGGGAAATTTATGTTACATTTTATTGAGAATAAATGAGAAAACAGGGGTAAAAAGGTATGGGGTATCATCTTCCAGAGCAGTTTCAGGAGTTTGGGGAGGCCAGACGAGCCGGATTTCTGCGGGTAAAAGAATTAAAAGAGAGCGGAAACCATTCCGGTTGCGGAAACAAGGCTTCCGAAAAACTTATGTCCGCTGATCAAGTCCAGTTACGGGTTCGCGTTGTCTGATAAATGCCCGTACACCTATTTTTCAGACCTGATCGTAGGAGAGACGACCTGCGATGGAAAAAAGAAGATGTATGAGTTGTTAAATGAGAAGCGCCCGACTTACGTGCTTCATCTTCCACAGGGCCATGACGGAGATCCGCTGACAGCCTGGACAAAAGAACTGCACCGCTTTCTTGCATATCTGGAGGAAAACTTCGGGATCACCATTACGGAAGAAGCGCTGCGGGAAGCTGCACGTGTGAGAAATGAAGAACGCCGGGAGCTTCTGAAGCTGATGGAACTTCAGAAGCAGACTCCGCCGCCTATGAGTGGTCTGCTTTGAAAATTGCAGCGGCATCAAGGCGGCATTTCAGATGGTAGATACGGAAGCGGAAGATATTGTGGAGGCCATCGCTGCCCGGTATTTAGAAATCGGCTGTTCGGTGATGACTCCGAACACAAAACGGATCGGGCTGATCGAACGGCTGATCCGGGAATACCAGATCGACGGGATCGTGGAGATTGATCTGCAGGCCTGCACGCCGTACACGGTGGAAGCTTATACGATCCGGCAGCTTGCAAAGGAAAAGCATGTGCCGTATCTGGCGATTGAAACAGATTATTCCCAGAATGACAGCGGCTAGCTGGCAACGCGTATTGAGGCGTTTCTGGAACTATTATAGTGAGGAGGACTGTGTGCGCATGCATGAACAGTCGTGTTACAAAAGTTGCAGGGTGGAAAAACATGGAGAAGAAAAAGAATGTAATTTTGTCAGGCTGCAGAACGGAAGAAGATAATTTTTCCAGACAGGAACAGAGGAAAATGGCAGCCTTGACCCGTCAGGAACTAAAAGATCTGGAAGCGAAAGAAAAAACAGAGCTGGAAAAGGCGTTTGATATCCTGATCCAGTGTCTGCCCAATGTTTGCGGACTGCTTGCAATCCTGGAATATCTGCTGATCCCGGACAACAGCACCAACCGGAATCCGAACACCTATCTTGGATTTCTGGTGCTGCTGATCCTGGTTTACGATATCTGTGGAATCGCTGCAGCATGGAAGCGCAGATCAGGCGATAAAAAAATGTCTGAGCGGTTCCGGTACCGGGCACCGCTCTGGTCGGCTTTATTTCTTTTATTTACCGGATATGATTATCTGACGTTGAAAACCGGGATCCTGACTCAGCCGTTTGTTCCCTGTATCAACTTTATCCTGAATGCTGCGTGGATCGACCGGGCCATGATCCTGGACTGCACGGTGCATACCCTGGGACTTTTGTTCCTGGGATATTTTTCCGGTGTAGCGCTTGGGCTTGTAACCGGAATTGTCTGCGGGTATTCCCGGAAAGCCCGCTACTGGATCGATCCGGTGATTAAATTTTTGGGACCGATCCCAACCTCAACGTGGATCCCGATCATGATGGTCATTGCCTCCTCGTTGTTTGGCGGGGCGGTGTTCATCATCGCGCTGGGATCGTGGTTTGCGGTAACGGTTGCGACCATGAACGGCATAGCCAATGTAGACCGCGATTATTTTGACGCGGCGAGGACGCTTGGGGCAAGCGAGCGCAGGCTGATCTTTGGCGTGGCGATCCCGCATGCCATGCCATCGATTCTTTCGGGCTGTACCCAGGCTATGAGCAGCTCCTGCACCGCGATCATGATCGCTGAAATGCTGGGCGTAAAGTCAGGACTTGGCTGGTATATGAACTGGAGCAAGTCCTGGGCCAGCTACGATAAGATGTTTGCAGCGTTGTTTGTGATCTGCTTCATCTTTACCGTAGTCACCAAGGTATTAGACCGGATCAAACGCCATGTGCTCAGATGGCAGAATGGAGCGGAAAAGAATTATGGATGATCGCAGCAACGTTGTGCTGAAGCTGAATGGAGTATCCAAAAGCTTCGCAAAGGTAGAACAGGATGAAGTAACCCATGCGCTGGATCATGTAGATCTGGAGATGGAAAGCGGGGAGTTTATCAGTCTGGTAGGACCATCCGGGTGCGGAAAATCAACGGTGCTGCGTCTGGTGGCGGGACTGATCCGGCCGACGCTCGGAACCGTAACCGTGAATGGAAACGAGGTAGACGGACCATCCCCGCAGCGGGGCATGGTGTTTCAGAAGCCGACGCTGTTTCCGTGGCTCACCGTAGAGAAAAACATTGCATTCCCATTGAAAGCACAGGGGAAATTGAAAGAAAATAAGGATCAGGTGGAACACATGCTGGATGTGATCGGCCTGCGGCATTTCCGCAATGATTACCCGGGACAGCTTTCCGGAGGCATGGCGCAGCGCGTGGCGCTGGTGCGGACGCTCATCAGCCAGCCGCAGATTTTGCTTCTGGATGAACCATTGGGCGCGCTGGATGCGTTCACCCGCATGAACATGCAGGATGAGATTTTGTCTATGTGGCGGGAAAAGAGGCAGCTTGCATTGATGGTAACCCACGATGTGGATGAGGCGATTTACATGGGAACCCGTGTCATTGTCATGGATGCAAACCCGGGACGGATCATCGCGGATATCAGGATCGAAGAAGATTTCCCGCGAAACCGTTCTTCGCAAGGCTTTATTGCGTACCGGAACATGATTTTAAACCGGCTTCATTTTGCCGGTGAGAAATAGATCATTTTTTTACTAAAGGAGAAGGTATTATGAAAACAAACAGATCACTTGCATTATTTTTGTCCCTTTCCATGGGACTGTCTCTGACTGCATGCGGAGGGGCAAAGCAGGCTGAGGAGACGAAGGCAACGGAGAAAGAGCAGCTTGCCGGAGATTTGAACAACGACGGACAGATCGAGATGGGCCAGGACGGTGTTGCGGTTGAGGTCAATGTGTCGGATGTTCATATGAATGCGGCAGATGCATTTGCAGCCGGAAAATGGGAAGCTCTGTTTACCCCGGTAGATATGGAAGACCGCGCGATCGACATGGCAGACTTTGACCTGACTCCGACTGAGGAAGAGAAAAAAGCCATGGAGAGCGAACCGGCATATGGTGAGCCGGTCCTGTATTACATGTCTGACGGATGTACCTCCGGCCCGACCGTGGCGGATGACCTCGGTTACTATGCAGAGGCAGGACTGACCGCAGAAGGCTTCAAAGGCAATTCCTACATTGAGGCACTGGGAACCCGCCAGGCAACCGTAGCAGTCGGCCATATCGCTACCATGATCGTTCCGATCACCAACAATGTGGATCTTACCTTCGTTGGCGGCGCACATATCGGCTGCAAATCGCTTTACGCACTGGCAGACAGCCCGTACAATACAACCGAAGATTTAAAGGGAACCCAGATTTCCGTACCGAACGGAATCGGTGCTTCTGACTATAACATCACTTCGATCCTGTTGGATGCAGATGGCATGGATCCGCTGAGCGATGTGACCCTGACCCAGGTTTCTTCCGATGCCTGCGTGGCAGCTATGGAGCGCGGTGAGATTTCTGCAGCCCTGTTAAGTGATACATTTGCGTATGCCATGATGAAAGAGGGCAAGTTAAAATGCATCCGTTCCCTGCAGGATGAGGATTTCGCAGGAGACGCCTGCTGTGTGATTGCTATGAACCGCACGTTTGTACAGGAGAATCCGACCATCGCAAAGAAAATCACCCAGGCAGTCCAGAAAGCACATTCCTGGATGCGTGAAAATCCGGACGAGGCAACCAAACTGCTTCTTGACCGTGGCTGGAACGGCGGCGATTTTGACATGAACGTTATGATCAACAATGCCCTGCAGTTTGGTCTTTCGGATGAGTGCACCGGTGCATCTTTGAAGAAAATCATTGAGAAGTATGTCCGTCTTGGTCTGATCACTTCCACCGATGATGTGGAGGAAATCTACGGACTGGCATGGACCCCGGTTCTGTAGGTTTATCCGGGAAAACAAGAAGGATTGAAACAGGCACAGTCTGTCTGACAGGAGGACTGTGCGGAATCCCGTATCTGACGCAGGCACTTTCCAAAACGCTTGGAGCAGAGGTACGCACCCAGGAAGACGGGCGTTATGCCGGAGCGGTCGGGGCAGCGCTGAAGGCTGCGGCTATATAACAATTTCATTGAAAAAACGATAGATCGTGAAAGTTGCCGAAGGCAACTTTCACGGTCCTATTACGTTAACGATATTGTTTATTTTTAGCTGCACATATGGCATGCCGCGCATGCGGACGGTGCCGTCGCGCATCCGCCCATGGCAGTTTCGCGCAGTTCTGCCGGAAGGCGTTTGCCTACGGTGTACATGGTTTCTAACATTTCATCGAACGGGATGAGCTGGGAGAGTCCTGCCAGGGACATCTCGGCTGCGATCAGGGCGTTTGCCACACCGGCTGCGTTGCGGTTCTGGCACGGGTATTCGACCAGACCGCCGACCGGGTCACAGACAAGTCCTAACATGTTCATCAGCACGATAGTAGCTGCATCGAGACACTGCTTCGGACTACCGCCGAACAGTTCCACAGCAGCAGAAGCAGCCATGGCGGATGCAACGCCGACCTCGGCCTGACAGCCGCCGACTGCTCCGGCTACGGTTGCGTTGCGCATCGCCAGATAACCGATCGCACCGGCATTGAACAGTGCTTTGACCAGATCTTCATCGGAAAAATGGTGGCATTCCTGGAGCGATAACAGCATGCCAGGAACCACTCCGGCGGAGCCTGCGGTTGGAGCAGCTACGATCAGACCCATGGAAGCGTTGGTCTCCAGAACGGCTACCGCGTAGGTGATGGCTTTTTCCAGCACTTCCCCCAGAATATTTTGTCCGGAAGCCTGGTGTGCGGCAAGCTTTCCTGCTTCGCCGCCGATAAGGCCGCCCATGGAGCGCACCGGTGTCTTGATCGGGGTGCGGGCAGATTCTTTCATGATTTCCAGGGCGCGGTCCATACGGCTTCGCGCCTCTTCTTCTGGCATCTCGCCTTCGGTTATTTCCCGGTTCAGCATGATCCTGGAAATCGGAAGGTTCTGTTTCTGACATAATTCTAAAAGTTCTTTTGCGTTTTTAAAATCCATGATCTTGTCACTCTCCCTTCCTTAAATCTGTACGATCATCACATCGTGTACGTTTGCATTTTCTTTTAAGCTTTCTGCTACATCTTCCGGAAGTGTTCCGTCGGATTCTACGATGGTGTAGGCAGTGTGCCCCTTTGCTTCACGGAACAGGCGCATGAAAGCAATGTTGACACCGCGGTCGCTTAAGACTTTGGTGATGTGGGCAACTACTCCTGGTTTATCCTGCTGGACAACAATGACAGCGCTGTATTCGCCGGTAAAGTCTACCGAAACACCGTTGATGCGGACAATGCGCACCTTGCCGCCGCCAAGAGACTCTCCGCGGATTGTCATGGTCTGTCCGTTTTTGTTTGTCATGGAGATGTCCACAGTGTTCGGATGGATCTCGGCTTCCGTCTCATTCGGGGTGAAGGTGTAGGCCAGACCACTTTCCTGCGCAATCTCAAACGAATTGCGGATGCGCATATCGTCGGTGGAAAAGCCCATGATGCCGCCGAGGAGCGCACGGTCGGTTCCATGTCCGTGATAGGTCTTGGCGAAGGAGCCGTACAGGGTGAAATCAGCCCGGATGACGTTTCCACCGATCATTTTCTGGGCGAGGAAACCGATGCGGGCAGCGCCTGCCGTGTGAGAACTGGAGGGACCGATCATGTTCGGTCCAAGTACATCGAAAACACTGATAAATGACATGTTAAGCCTCCTGAGTTTCTTTTATGATAAATTTGCGATAAATTGTATCTACAATTACGCCGATGGCATTGTCACCGGAAACATTGCAGGCAGTTCCGAAGGAATCCTGTGTGATGTAAAGCGCAACCATGATCGCGCAGATCGGGCCGTTCGGGTCTCCGGCTGTGGTGCCGAATACCATGTAGAGGAACGGCAGTGCGGTCATGATGGAGCCGCCCGGTGCACCCGGGGAAGCAACCATGGCAACGCCCAGGGTCATGATGAACGGAACAACGGTAGCAAGGCTGATCGGCAGCTGGTTCATCAGGCAGACTGCGGTAGCGCAGGCTGTGATGGTGATCATGGAACCGGCCATATGGATGTTTGCGCAAAGCGGAACGACAAAGTTACGGATCTGCTCGCAGACGCCATCGTTGGCTGCGCACTGTAAGTTAACCGGAATGGTCGCTGCGGAAGACTGGGTTCCCAGTGCAGTTGCATAACCCGGAAACTGGTTTTTAATCAGGGTCAGCGGGTTCTTCTTGCTGATGGTTCCTGCAATGATAAACTGGATGGTAATGCAGATCAAATGCATGGCAATGACAACCAGGAATACCTTCCAGAGGATGCCGAGGATTGCAAAGGTTTTTCCGGAAATGGTCATATCCGTGAAGGTACCGCAGATGTAGAGCGGCAGCAGCGGGATGATGACATTGTGAAGGACTTTATCAATAATAGAAGAAAAATCCTTGATCGCATTGTAAAGGGTATCTCCGATCTCCTTGCCGCGCATGGAAGACAGGCAGAGTCCTAAAACAAAGGCAAGCACAACTGCGGACAGAGTGTCCATGACTGGCTGGATGGTGATGGTAAAGTACGGAGACAGGGATACTTCTGCGGTAGCAGCGATCTGGTCTAATGCATCTGCGCTCATAAAGCTCGGGAACAGGTTTTCTGCAACCAGGAAGGATGCGGAGCCTGCGATCAGGGTAGAGCTGTATGCAAGGGCAACGGTGATCAGAAGCAGTTTTCCGGCGCCCTGTGACAGGTCTGCGATACCCATGGTTACATAAGCCAGGATCATGAGCGGGATGATAAATTTTAAGAAGTTACTGAAAAAGCCAGACAGTGTTACGACCAGGCGGCAGAAACTGTCCGAATAAGATACCGATGATGATTGCCAGGATCAGCTTCGGTACCAGCCCCATTTTAAATTTCTTTTTTTCCATTTGTAAATTCCCTCCAAAAACAAAAATGTGAATCGTTTGGAAATCTGCTGTTTGTGGCTGTCTGCGTGCTGGGCAGACAACTGTGCTTGGTGCAGATTTCAGAAAAATGGCGATTGACGTCTTCGCAGGGGCATTATATCATGGTAATATGAATGAATCAAATTCATAGTTTTCATAATGATATTGAAAATTTTTCAATTATAGATTGTGAAAGAAGCTGCAAAATAATGTGCTTTTCGCAACGATTATACTGCAAAAATGCAGAGAGTTCGTGAAATTTTTGATAAAACAAAAGAAAAGAGGTGTGAAGTATGGAATTGCGTCAGTTTCAGACCTTTGTGCAGGCGGCGCAGCTGCAGAGCTTTTCCAGGGCTGCGCAGCAGCTTGGCTATTCTCAGTCGGCAGTGACGGTCCAGATCCGCCTGCTGGAGAAGGAGCTGGGGACCAGGCTCTTTGACCGGATGGGAAAGCAGGTGATCCTGACTGCACAGGGAAGAAAATTTCTGGAGCATGCGAACCGGGTGTTGTACGAGGTGAGCCGTACCCGGCTTTCCATGCATGAAGATGAAGAATTAAAGAATCCACTGCATATCGGGACGATCGAGTCCATCTGCACGGCTAAATTTCCGGCAATCGTCAGTCAGTTCCGGAAACTGCATCCGCAGGTGCGATTCCAGATCACCGTTGGGACTCCGGAGGAACTGATCCGCATGATGGAGCAGGATCTTCTGGATATGATCTACATTCTGGACGCACCCAGGTGGAATGAAAACTGGGTGAAGGCCATGGAGCAGGCAGAGCCGGTTGTGTTTGTGGCATCGCCGGGATTTTTAGAGAGTCATGGACTTTTGGGAAGAAAAAATCTGGATGATGTTTTGCAGGAACCGTTTTTCCTGACCGAGAAAAATGCCAACTACCGCCAGGCGCTGGATCAGCACTTAGCGGGCTGCCACCGCGCACTGTCCCCGGTTTTGGAGATCAGTGACACGGCATTTATCATTCAGATGCTGGAACAGGGACACGGGCTTTCGTTTCTTCCGCTGTTTGCCGTGCAGCAGCAGATCCGGGACGGAAAGCTGGCCGTGATTGAGGTAGAGCAGGTAGAAATTTCCATGTACCGGCAGATCTTTTATCACAAAAATAAATTTAAAACCCGGGAAATGGAGGCGTTTATTGCGTTTGCATCGGAAGAACTGTGATAAATTTTGCCCACGGTTTCGATAGAGTATGATATAATGCCTAAGAAAACGCGCGGAAGTGAGGTGAGTAAAATCATGAATTTTCTAAAAAAGCAGTCCCCGGTGCGGATCATCTCCATGGGCTTTGCCCTGGTGATCCTGATCGGCTCTATCCTGTTAAGTCTACCCTGCAGCATTCAGGATGGGGTTACGGTGCGTTACATTGACGCACTTTATATGTCAACGAGTGCGGTTTGTGTGACCGGACTTCTGACCGTGGATGCGGGAGATACATTTACGCCGTTGGGACAGTTCTTTCTTGGACTTTTGATCCAGATCGGCGGACTGGGGGTTACCGCTGTGGGAACCGGTGTGATCCTGGCGATGGGAAAGAAAATCAATTTAAAGGCCAGAAACCTGATCCGGGAGGCTTCGAACCTGGATTCCGGAAAAGGTGTGGTCCGGTTTGTGCGGATGGTGCTGTTTACGACAGTGACCTTTGAGCTGATTGGGGCGGCTCTAAGCTTTCTGGTGTTTTCCAGAAGCTATTCCCCGCTTCATGCAGCAGGGATCAGCCTGTTTCATTCGGTGGCGGCGTTTAACAACTCCGGCTTTGACATTCTGGGAAACATGCAGAACCTGATCCCATATCAGGATGACGTATTTTTAAACCTGGTGACCTGTGCGCTGATCATATTTGGCGGAATCGGCTTTTTGGTGATCCGCGAGGTGATCGACAAGCGGTTCCGCTGGAAAAAGTTTTCCATGCATACCAAGGTGGTCTTAAGTATGAGCCTGTTTTTGACTGTAGCAGGAACGGTGCTTTTGAAGCTGACTGAGGACATCACCTGGATGGGCGCGTTCTTCACGAGTGTTTCTGCAAGAACGGCCGGCTTTTCAACGTTTCCGCTGGGCTCATTTTCGAATGCCGGACTGCTGACGGTGATTGTGCTGATGGTGATCGGTGCATCTCCGGGATCCACGGGAGGCGGAATCAAGACAACCACAGCGTTTGTGCTGTTTCAGGGCATAAAATCCTCAGCAACCAACACATCAGAGAAGGCGTTCCGCTATGCGGTTCCGGCCGATGCGTTCCGCAAGGCAGCAGTCATTACGCTGCTGGCGCTTGGCATTGTGCTGACTGGAACCTATATCCTGGTGATTCTGGAGCCGGGGGTCCCATTTATGGATGCGCTGTTTGAAATCAGCAGTGCGTTTGGAACGGCAGGACTTTCTACCGGAATCTCGCCGGGACTTTGTGACGCGGCAAAAATCTTAACGATCCTGATCATGTTTATCGGAAGACTGGGACCGCTGACGATCGCATCGTTATGGTATTTTACGAAGGGCGAGCGGGTCAGCTATCCGGAAGGAAATATCGCGATCGGATAACCAGAGCGGAATTTGGCGATGTTGGGCAAACGGGTTATTGATTCTGCTGTCCTGATGTTGTGGAATGGAAATATGGAAGGACAGGTGGCACGAAACGGTGCGCCTGTCAGAAGAAAGGGTGCAAGAAGCTATGTTTAAAAAGAAGAGTAATGGGAAAAACACTTATGGCATCATTGGTCTTGGCCGGTTTGGACATGCGCTGGCGCTGGAGCTGGCAGCAGCCGGGGCAGACCTGGTCGTGCTGGACCGCGAAGAAGAAAAGGTGCGGGAGCTGCGGGAGCATACAGAGAATGCGTATGTCGTTCATGCGCTGGACAAAAAGACACTTTCGGAAACCGGGATCCAGAACTGCGATGTGGCAGTAGTGTGTATCGGTGAGCAGCTGGATATTTCCATTCTGACTACGCTGAATCTGGTCAGTCTTGGCGTGCCGACCGTCATTTCCAAGGCAGCCAGTGCGGAGCACGGTGAGATCCTGGAGAAGATTGGAGCTCAGGTGGTGTATCCGGAGCGCGATATGGCAGTGCGTCTGGCGCACCGGCTGGAGGCAGTCCGCATGCTGGACTTCATCCAGTTAAGTGAAAAATTAAACATCTCCAAGATGATCATGCCGGAGCGGATCGTAGGAAAAACCGTTCTGGAGGCGAATCTGCGCGGACGCTTTGGGGTCAACATTATTGCGGTGGAAAGCGAAGGCAGGCTGATCGAGACCATCACGCCGGATTATGCATTCAAGAAGGGCGATATCGCATACATTTCCGGAAGCAAGGATGGACTGAATAAGCTGAGCGACTGGAATGGAAAGGCGTAAATGAGTTGGCGTGAACAGTAATTAAATGGTGGGGCTGATAGCAGATTGACTTTATATACAGGATATGTTAAGGTTGTACTGTAATACATACAAAACAGATCATAACAATTTCATAAACGGGTAACGTGATTGTATATCCTGGAGATGGGTCCAGAGTCTCTACCAACTACCGTAAAGAGTTGACTACATAGTTACATGAACCGGCGAAGCCGGTGCGTCCATGCGGCTGTGTATTGCTTTTGAAGATCGATGAGAGTTCCGCGTGAGCGGAGCTCTTTTTGTGTTTAAAAAACTGCTCCGTGGAGATGTGCACTCGGCGAAGCGGCAAGAGGGAGGAAGAATGCTATGAATGGAAAACGAATATTCGCCCTGAAAGGAAATCTCATTTACACAAAAGAGATCGGCACGATGGAGATTGCCATGCAGCATTATCTGGTCTGCGAAGACGGAAAGGTTGAGGGAATCTACGCAGCTCTCCCGGAAAAATTCCGGGAAATACCAGTAGAGGACTTTGGTGAAAGGCTGATCATCCCCGGTCTTACCGATCTGCATGTCCATGCACCCCAGTACTCCTTTCGGGGAATGAGCATGGATCTGGAACTTTTGGAATGGCTGGAGACGAACACCTTCCCGGAGGAGAGCAAGTACCAGGATCTGGAATATGCAGAGAAATCCTACCGCATTTTTACAGACCATATAAGGCGCAGTGCCACTACAAGAGTCTGCGCATTTGCCACGATCCACAACGAGGCAACCCTGCTTCTGATGGATCAGCTCGAGGAGGCCGGGATTGCAGCTATGGTGGGCAAGGTGAATATGGACCGCAATAGTCCGGATTACCTGCGTGAAGCATCTGCAAAGGAAGCGGCTGAGGCGACAAAGACGTGGCTTCGGGCGGTGGCAGAGCGGCATTACCGCCATGTGCAGCCGATTCTGACTCCCCGTTTTATTCCAAGCTGCAGTGATGAACTGATGGAACTTTTACATGGCATCCAGAAAGAGAGCGGACTTCCGGTGCAGTCTCATTTGTCTGAGAACCAGGAAGAAATTGCCTGGGTACAGAGACTTTGCCCATGGTCAAAGTTTTATGGGGATGCCTACGAACATTTTGGCATGTTTGGCGGAGCGTGCCGCACGATCATGGCGCATTGTGTTTACTCTGGTGAAGAAGAAATTCAGCGGATGAAGGCAAATGGTGTGTTTATTGTACATTGTCCGGAGTCGAATACCAACCTTTCTTCCGGGATCGCGCCGGTACGCCGCTATCTGGAGGAGCAGATTCCGGTGGGACTTGGCAGCGATGTGGCGGGAGGCAGTACGGAAAATATGTTTGTGGCCATGCGCCATGCGATTCAGGAGAGTAAGCTGCGCTGGCGCCTGACCGACCAGACGTTAAAGCCACTGACGCTGGAGGAAGTATTTTATCTGGCGACGAAGGGAGGCGGTTCCTTCTTTGGTCAGGTGGGAAGCTTTGAACCGGGGTATGAATTGGATGCGGTAGTGCTGGACGATGCAAGACTTGAACATCCGCAGCCGCTCAGTATCCGGCAGCGTCTGGAACGGATCGTTTATCTGGGGGATGAACGGGAGGTTTTATCCAAATACGCTGCCGGTCAGCGGATTTTGTAAAAAACACAATCAATACCTGTAAGGGAATTGGATGTATCAGTATTGGAGGAGAGAAGAAATGTATGTTGGTAAGAAGGTAACTCGTGTCGATGCCCGCGACAAGGCAATGGGCAGAACCCGTTATACCGATGACCTGTGCGATAAGAGCGCATACGTCATCCGGATCTTACATTCCACGATCGCGAATGGACGGGTTGTTTCGATCGATACTTCTGAAGCAAAAAAGATTCCGGGAGTAGTAAGGATCTTTACCTGTTTCGATGGAAAGGAAAAGCATTATTTTCCAACAGCGGGGCATCCGTGGTCTACCGACCCGTCCCATCAGGACGTGGCAGACCGGCTGGTTATGACCGAGCGTGTCCGTTTCTACGGGGATGATATTGGCGTTGTGGTGGCAGAGGATGAAGTGGCAGCAGCCCAGGCGCTGCGTGCCATCCGGGTAGAATATGAGGAGTATCCGTTTGTTCTGGATGTGCAGGATGCCATGAAAGAGGGGGCTCCGCAGATTCACGAAAATTTCCCGGGCAATGTCTTAAAGCACACATCCATCCGCAAGGGAAACTACGAGGAGGCGATCAAAGAGCCGGGGCTGATCAAGGTGGAGGGCTGGTACAGTACTCCGACCGTGCAGCACTGCCATATTGAGAACTTTATCTGTACAGCCGAGATGGAAGGTGACCGTATTAAGATGGTCAGCTCTACCCAGATCCCGCACATTGTACGCCGTGTGGTAGGGCAGGCACTCGGAATCGACTGGGGGCGTATCCAGATCATCAAACCGTACATCGGCGGAGGCTTCGGAAACAAGCAGGATGTTCTGTATGAACCGCTTTGTGCCTGGGTCTGCATGCAGATCGGCGGTCATCTGGTAAAGCTGGATGTCCCACGGGAAGAAACCTTTGTTTCCAACCGTGTGCGCCATGCCATCCGCAGCCACATCGTGTCCTGGGTACGCCCGGACGGCACATTTGCGGCAAGAAAGCTGGAGGCATTTTCCGATCAGGGTGCCTATGCGTCCCACGGACACAGCATCTGCGCAAAGGGTGTGGGGGCATTCCCGCAGCTTTATCCGTGCGACAATATTGAAGCAGACGGCTACACGGTATTTACCAACAAACCGGCGGCCGGAGCCATGCGTGGATACGGCATTCCACAGGCGATGTGGGCAGTTGAGTGCCATACCGATGAGGTGGCGAAAAAAGTTGGCATGAATCCGGTCGCGTTCCGCAGAAAGAACCTGATGCCGGTTGGATTCAAAGATGAATTTTCCAAAAATGAGCTGTATACCGATACCTTTAACCAGTGCATGGATAAGGGCATGAAGGAAATGGATTACGAGCGCAAATACAAAGAATACCAGAACCAGACCGGCGATATCCGCCGTGGGATCGGAATGTCGGTATTCTGGTATAACACGGCAGTATGGCCGATCTCCTTAGAGACCTCTTCCTGCCGTATGGTATTGAACCAGGATGGTTCCTTACAGGTTCAGCTGGGAGAGACCGAGATCGGTCAGGGCGCGGATACCGCCTATACCCAGATGGCAGCCGATGTGGTTGGCGTCCGTCTGGACCAGGTGCATGTAGTTTCCTGTCAGGATACCGATGTGACCCCGTTTGGCACCGGCGCTTACGCGTCCCGTCAGACTTACACAGCCGGGTTCTCCATCCGTCAGACCGGGCTTTTGCTGAAAGAACGGCTTCTGAACTATGCCCAGGAACTGACCCGCATGCCTCCGTATAATTTAGACATTGTGGAGGGCAATATCATCCGTGTGACGGATGGACGTGTGCTGATGAGCGTAGGGGAGCTGGCAACTGAGGCGCTCTACAGCGTGACACACAGCCAGCATATCACGGCAGAGAGTACCGCGCAGATCAAGTCCAATGCCTATTCCTTTGGCTGCTGCTTTGCAGAGGTTGAGGTGGACATCCCGATGTGCAAGGTAAAACTGCTTGACATTGTAAACGTCCATGATGTGGGAACGCTGATCAACCCGGCTCTTGCAGAGGCACAGGTACATGGCGGCATGAGCATGGGCATTGGCTTTGGCATGTCGGAAAAACTGATGTTTGACCCGAAGACCGGCCGTGCCCTGAACAACAATCTGTTAGACTATAAGCTGTCTACGTTCATGGATCATCCAAGACTTCGTGCTTATTTTGTGGAGAATCCGGAGCCGACCAGTGCATTCGGAACCAAGTCTTTGGGTGAGCCGCCGACCTGCCCGGTTGCTCCGGCCATCCGCAATGCGGTATATCAGGCAACCGGAGTGGCCGTCAATGACGCACCGGTTAACCCACATATTTTATTCAAACGTTTTAAAGAAGAAGGATTGTTTTAACGGGGAGGTTACAGTATGTATGATTTAAAGGCGCTTTACGAAGCGGAGAGTGTAGAGCACGCAGTAGCGCTCCTGGTGGAACATCCGGAAGCGCAGATCATTGCCGGAGGCAGTGATGTGCTGGTGCAGATGCGTGAAGGAAAACGCGCAGGAAAGGAACTGGTCAGCATTTACAGAATCGATGCCATGCGTGGCGTATCCTTTGAGGAGGATGGTGCCATCCGCATTGGTTCCCTTACCAGCTTTTCCCATATTACGAAGGATCCGATCATTCAGAAATATATCAATGTACTCGGCGAGGCCGTAGACATGGTGGGCGGACCGCAGATCCGCAACATCGGTACCATCGGAGGAAATACCTGCAACGGCGTGACCTCGGCAGATTCTGCCTCAACGCTTCATGCATGGGATGCCATTGTGGAGATCACCGGACCGGATGGGGTACGCCGGATCCCAATCCACGATTTTTACATCAGAGCCGGAGTGGTAGATTTAAGACCGGGCGAGCTGCAGACCGCGATCATCATTCCGAAGGAAGCCTATGAGGGATATTTCGGACATTACATCAAATATGCCATGCGCAATGCCATGGATATCGCAACCACAGGATGTTCGGTCAATGTAAAACTTTCTGAAGATAAGAAAACGATTCTGGATGCCCGGATCGCCTATGGCGTGGCGGGACCTGTGCCGATGCGTGCACCTTCTGCAGAGGCACTGATCCGCGGAAAACAGATCAGCAAAGCGGTCATCAAGGAATTTGCCCAGGCGGTTCTTCTGGACATCAATCCGCGCGACAGCTGGCGTGCAGCAAAGGATTTTCGTGAACACATTGCAGCGGTACTTGCACAGCGTGCTCTGTGCGAGTCTATCCGTCTGGCTGGAGGTGAGGGAAATGAGTAAACAGTATAAGCTTCTTTCCTGCACGATCAATGGAAAGAAAGTAGAGCAGATGATCGATGTCCGCGCATCCTTAACCGATGTGCTCAGAAATGATTTTCGTCTGACCAGCGTCAAAAAAGGCTGTGAGGTGGGCGAGTGCGGAGCCTGCAATGTCCTGATCGATGGAGAGTGTTTTAATTCCTGCATTTACCTGGCTGTGTGGGCAGAGGGAAAAGAAATCCTGACGTTAGAAGGCCTGGCAGGCCCGAATGGGGAACTGTCTGACATCCAGCAGGCTTTTATCGATGAATCAGCGATCCAGTGTGGTTTTTGTACACCGGGATTTATTATGAGTGCAACGGAGATCTTGCAGTCTGGAAAAGAGTATTCCGATGATGAAATCCGAAAGCTTATGTCCGGACACCTTTGCCGGTGCACGGGATATGAGAATATCTTCCGGGCCGTGAAGAAGACGATGCTGCGAAGATTAGGAAAGAATGCGGAAGCAGATGCAGTGTAGCGAACGAGGGGCGAAAGTTCCCACAGCCGCCAGGCCTGGCGGCTGTGGGAACTTTCGCCCCTTTGATTTACTGTGTTAAATTGTTACTTCCGATTCCACGGTCCGCGTTTATAGAACCATACGGACATGCACATGGCGACGGTCCATCCGATTGGCCATGCACACCAGATTCCGATAGATCCAAAGACTTTTGCAAGTCCAATGGCAAGTGCCACACGCAGGATCAGGTCGGTGAAGGTAGCAATCATGAAGTTTCTCATGAGTCCGGCACCTCTTAAGATTCCATCGGCTACCAGCTTTGCGGAGACTACAAAGTAGAACGGAGAGAGGATCCGCAAGAACTGGATTCCGGTGTCGATGGCCGGGCCGGTGGAGTTATCCATGAAGAGGAATACCAGGTAACGTCCGGCGAAGAAGTAAGCGAGGAACAGCGGCAGACAGAGAATCCATACCAGCTTTAAACCGGCGCGGAAGCCTTCTTTGACACGCTCCATTTTCTGTGCACCGATGTTCTGTGCGGTGTAGTTTGAGATACCGTTTCCAAGTGTCGTAAAGGATGTGATGACCAGATTGTTTAACTTTACCGATGCGGAGTAACCGGCAATGACGCTGGCACCAAAGCTGTTGATGACACTCTGGATGATGATGTTTCCGACTGAAATGAAGCTCTGCTGCAGGATACTCGGAATGGCGATGACAGAGATCTTGCCGAGCAGCCGCCAGGAGAAGATGGCGGCACGGCGTTCGGTCTTGACACCAGCCAGTCTGCGTAAAACAACCAGGATTGCGAGGATGCAGCTGACACCCTGGCACAGGAAGGTTGCCCATGCAACACCGGCTACGCCCATCTTGAAAGCAGTGACAAACAGGATGTCCACTGCGATGTTGGAGGTTGAGGATGCGGCCAGGAAAATGAATGGGGTTTTGGAGTCGCCCAGTGCGGAGAAGATTCCGGTTGCAATATTATAAAAGAACAAAAACGGCAGTCCTAAAATATAGATATTTAAGTAGAGCATGGAGTCATCGAGGATTTCTGCCGGGGTGTTGATCAGCTCCAGGAGTGAGCGGCAGAGTGCCAGTCCGCCTGCCATCAGTACCGCGCAGAGTACTGCACCTGCGATCAGTGTGGTGTAAACGGCGGTCTTCATTTCACTGTATTGTTTGGCACCGAAGAGCTGGGATACGATGACGGAGCATCCAATGTTGCATCCGAATGCGAATGCAATGAAGATCAATGTGATCTCGTAGCTGTTTCCGACGGCAGCCAGTGCGTTTTCGCCGACGAATTTTCCGGCGACCAGGCTGTCGGCAATGTTATAAAGCTGCTGGAAGATGATGCTTCCAAACAGGGGCAGACAGAACTGCCACAATACTTTCTGGGGTTCTCCCACGGTCAAATCCTTATTCATGGGGTTTGTACCTTCCTTCCCTTTTTATGCTGATGTTTGTTTCAGTCAAAAACATGGTAATTCGTTTTTGGTCTGGATTTCGCATGATGCCTTGGCTTGTGCAACAAAGCTGTTTTGTGCAGAGCAAGTCATGATTCTGTGTAGTGGCTGTGCAGATTCAAACTATGCTTCGGTGTGCTGGTCACGCAGTTTTAAGCACTGCAGGATCAGCTCTACGCATCCGTCGATACCGAACTGGCTGCTGCTTAACATCATGTCATAGCTTTCGGATTCACCCCAGTGGGTGTCGGCATAAAAGTCAAAGTAGCGTTTTCGCATCCGGTCAACCTTCTGGAGACGTTTTTTTGCGGTCATTTCATCCATCTGGTTTCGTTTCATGACACGTTTGAGCTTGTCATCTTCTTTGGCGTAGATGAAAACGGACAGCATGTCGTTTCGGTCATCCAGAATGGAAGAGGCGCAGCGTCCTACGAAAACACCTCCGCCGTTTTGGGCAATATCCTGGATCGCATGACGCTCTGCGTCAAATGCCATCTGGCTTTCCGGGTAGAATGCATGAGCCATGCTGACGGTATCTGCAAATGGATTTCCGGTGAGCAGACTGCCAATCGAGAAAGGCTGCTCCTCATTCTGGCTTAAAAAGTGTTCCGTGTATCCGCTTTCCTCTGCGGCTTTCCGGATGAGCAGTTTATCGTAATAAGGAACGCCTAGCTTTTCTGCAAGCTTTTCTGCGATCTCACGTCCGCCGCTGCCGTATTCACGACCGATGCAGATCAGAGGCTGTTTTAAATTCATGGAGTCTGCCATAATAATTCCTTCTTTCGTTTCAATGATTTTCTAACCGTGCTTTATTATAACCGTGATCAAATTAGATAGATAATATATAGTTCATATATTTACTATATAAAAAATATATAGTAAGATAAAAACAGAAAAGAAGAAGAGAGGCAACATGCATGGCAGCGAATTTCGAACACTATAAGATTTTTTATTACGTGGCCCGCTACGGAAGCTTTACCAAAGCCGCGGAGCTTCTGTACAGCAACCAGCCAAACATCACGCGGATTATTCGGATTCTGGAAACGGAGCTTGACTGCAGTCTGATGCGGCGCTCAAACCGGGGAATTACTTTGACAGAAGAAGGAGAACGGCTTTACCGGAGAGTGGCGGTGGCCTTCGAACAGATTGAACTGGGGGAGGAAGAGGTGCGCCAGAGTGCGGCCCTGCAGGACGGCAGCATTGTGATCGGCGCCAGCGAGACGGCACTGCACTTATATCTGATGGAGATTTTGCGGGCATTTCACGAAACCTATCCGGGAGTCCGGCTGAAAATTTACAATTATTCCACGCCAGGCGCAGCGAAAGCCTTAAAAGAGGGAATCATCGATCTGGCGGTGGTTACTGCAGCGGATCAGAAAGAATTGGAGGGAGTGGCAGACCATGTGGTTTTGGTGAAATCTTTTTATGATGTACTGATCGCAGGAAGACGTTTGGAAAGCCTTTCCCAGAAGACAAACGAATTAAAAAGCCTGGAACCATATTCTCTGATCTCGCTGGAGCGCCATACGAGCAGCTACGATTTTTACAGCCATTTTTATCTGCAGCATGGCCTGACCATGCAGCCGGATATCGAAGTGGCAACCGCAGACCTGATCCTTCCGATGGTGGAAAAAAATCTTGGAATCGGATTTCTTCCGTATGAACTGGCAGCGCAGGCATTGGAAGAGGGGCGGGTAGTTGAAATCCCGCTAAAAGAGAGTATCCCGGAGCGTCTGATCTGCATGCTCTACGACACAAACCGTGAGAGCGGGACCGCCGCCAAACGGTTCCGGGATATGGTAATGAAAGGACGATAGCAGAGGCAAAACGAGACAGACCCATACGATCCAGTTCCGGCAGTAAAATTTATTCTGTCTGTATAACCGGGTGCTGGGCAGGAAGACATCCGGTCAGCATAATTTTTGTTTTTCCGAGCTGGATCAGACCTTCCCGGTCCATTCGTCCAAGCTCTCTGGAAACAGCGCTCCGGTCGCAAAACAGGTAGTTTGCCAGCTTATCACGCCCGAACGGCAGTGTGATGGTGGCAGAATGCTGCTGTCTGGATAAGATGGAAAAATAGAGCAGCAGCTTTTTTCGCAGGGATCCCTGGGTCAAGATGCGGATCTTCATCATCAGTTCCATGTTGTTTTTGGCGATCAGCTGCATCAGGTTTTCCATGACTTTAAAACGGTAGGTGCAGTTACAGTTTTGCAGGGAAGTAAATTCCGGCACATACAAGAATAAAATTTCTGCCTTTTCTGAGGTGAAAATTTCAAAGATATTGGCAGAGGCATGGGCAACGGCCAGGGCATGACCGAACAGCTCACCGACGCAGGCCTGGGTGATCAGGGTATGGTTGCCGTCCGGGTCAGTCAGAAAAATTTCCGCATATCCGTTTAAGACCAGCCCAAGACAGGGAATTGGTTCATCAGAAGAAAACAGCAGGGTCCTGCTGGTAAATACTTTCTTTTTTGCTTTTAAACACTGGAGTACCGACTCCATTTTTTCTTCCGGGATTCCCATAAATAATGGATTTTTCATCAGTAGTTGATAATAATTTCTCATGAAAGCCTCCTTGTTGCCGCGGCAACTGAAATGACGTTTGATCTTTGCTATTCTAGTTAGCGTTCACTAACTAATGTTAGCAATTACTAACCACTATAACAAAGGGGAGGAAAAAATACAATGAAAAAATCAAAGTTACTGATCGGACTTGCGGCCGTGGCGATGCTGGCGCTGACTGCATGTCAGGGATCAGGCGGAAGCACTGCAGAGACAGAAGCAGAAACGAACGCAGCGGCAGAAAGCTCAGAAAATGGCGGCGCTGAGAATGGCAGTTCCGAAAATAGTGGTGCTGACAGCCTTGGAGCATCTGAAAAGGAAGCGGATGAAAACGGGGAAAAGACAGCTGCTGAATCCGGAGAAGAAGTGGTGTTAAAACTGGCAGTACCGAAAGCACCGCCGACACTTCCGCTTCTTCATATGGCAGATGCCGGACTGCTGGGCGATAACGTAAAGATGGAACTGGATATCTGGGATGCGCCGGAGCAGCTGATCGCCATGGTGCAGGACGGAGAACATGATATGTTTGCATTTCCGCTTACGGTAGCGGCAAAGCTTTATAACAAAGGACTTCCGGTGCGCCTGACCAATGTCAATACCTGGGGTGTAACCTACTTTATCACGACGGATCCAAATCTGACGGAATGGTCCCAGTTGAAGGGCAAGACCGTGTATGTTCCGCTCCAGTCTTCCCCGCCAGATGCCTTAACCCAGTTCTTTTTAAATGAAGCTGGTTTAAAGGCTGGTGAGGATGTCGAGATTGTTTATTCCACTACCGCAGAGATTTCCCAGATGATGGCAGCGGGTAAGATCGAGTATGCAACTCTCATCGAACCGCAGGTAACGGCAGCAAAGATGAACAATGATCAGGTTCGCGTGGTTTTTTCGTTTGAGGATGAGTGGAAGAAAGTAAAAGGAGAAGATTCCATCGTGCCAAATGCAGGACTTGGAACGACAGAAACATTTATTTCTGAAAAACCGGAGCTGGTGACAGAGTTTGAAGCTGCTTATGAGGAATCTTTAAACTGGGTTTTGGAACACCCGGCAGATGCTGCAGCACTGGCAGAGGAAAAGCTTGGACTTAAGGCTGCGCTGGTAGAAAAAGCAATCCCGAACATGGGTCTGATTTATAAAAATGCGGCAGACGCGAAGACTGACCTGGATGGTTTCTATCAGCTTCTGAACGATTTTGATCCGTCCATGATCGGAGGCAAAGTACCGGATGAAGGCATGTATTACAGCAAATAAGTACCAGATGAAGATCTGCATGACATCAAACAAGGAGCGGATGAAGACTTGTATGACAGCAAACAGGTACCGGATCGCGGCAGCGGCTCTGGTGCTTGGACTCTGGTGGGGAATGAGCAATCTTTATTCCCCCCTGGTCGTGCCGCCGATTCCTGCGGTGGCTGCAAAGGTGGCTGAAATTTTAAGCTCTGCAAAACTCTGGTGTGAGATTGGGAAAACGATGGTGCGCCTTGTCTGCGGTCTGGGAATCGGGATTGGGATTGGCTGTCTGACAGGTTTGTTTGGCGGTGTGCTCAGACCGGTCCGCCAGCTCATTCAGCCGGTACTCGGCATTATCCAGGTCGTGCCGCCGATTTCCTGGCTGATTCTGGCGATTATCTGGTTTGGATTCAACGGACGGGCAAGCATTTTCATAGTAGTGATGGCGGTAGTTCCGACCATGTTTATCTGCATTTGTGACGGCATTTCGGCGATTGACCGGAAGTTGTTGGAGATGGGAAGCGTGTTTGGATTTTCTGTCTGGAAAAAACTTCGCTATATCCTGATCCCGTCGGTAACCCCGTATTTTGCGTCCGGCCTGAAAATTGCAGTCGGTATGGCATGCAAAACGGTCGTGATGGGAGAAGTGCTGACTACGACGTCGGGGATTGGCGGACAGATCATGACAGCGCGGCTGAATATTGAGCCGGAGACAGTCATTGCCTGGACTGTGATCATGGTGGGGATTTACTATGCAGTGGTTCTTGTCGGAAAGCTGCTTCTTTGCAAAAAACATGCGGTACAGCGAAATGAATAATATAGGAAAGGAACGGGGCAGTATGCTGGATGTGATAGATCTTGGAAAAAAATTCGGTGGCCTGCCGGTTCTGGAGCATTTAAATCTCCGTGTGGAACCAAAAGAAATCACGGCCATTGTGGGTCCTTCCGGATGTGGGAAATCAACGCTTCTGAACCTGATCGCGGGAATTACCGGTGATTATGAGGGGCAGATCAGAAACCGGGCGAAAAAAACGGGGTATGTGTTTCAGGAAGACCGGATTCTTCCGTGGCTGACGGTATATGACAATATCCGGGTGGTGCGGGACGATACCGATAAGGCGCGGATTGCCCAGCTTATCGATCAGGTGCATCTGAGCGGATTTGAGGATTATTATCCGGAGCAGCTGAGTGGCGGCATGCGGCAGCGGTGCGGGATCGCAAGGGCATTCTACTATGGAAGCGAGCTCCTTTTGATGGACGAGCCGTTTAAGTCACTGGATTACACTCTTCGCCAGGAAATGCTCACGCACCTGAAGAAACTTTGGGAGCAGGAGCAGAACTCCGTGCTGTTTGTTACGCATGATATGGACGAGGCGCTGCAGATTGCAGACCGGATCCTGATATTTGGTCCGAGACCGTCGTTTGTGGTGAAAGAAATCCGGCTTCCACGTCAGGAAGGACTTCGTGATCTCAGTATAAAAAACCTGGTCGAGGCGAAAGCAGAAATGATCCGGCTGATCGGTTAGGAAGTTTCTGAACAGAAAATTTTGTATGGTGCAGCTGCGGCTGAGAATTTTGCCAATTTGTAATAGGAAGCATTGGAAAAGGAGAGAGGAAAGAAATGAGAGGACTGGGAATTGATGCGGGAGCGGGAAGTATTTCCCTGGCGGTAGTGGAAGATGGAAAGCTGATCTACAGCCGTTACGCGCTGCATAAGGGAGAAGCCAAGGCTGTGCTTGGCAGAATGCTGGAAGACATGAAGCAGGAATTGAACCGTACCAATACGGGAACCATCGACTATGCCGCAGGAAACAGTGCTGCGGCTTTTCTTTTTCCCAAAGCGGGACAGAGGGAGATGGCAGACCGGGTGATGGCGCTTCTGGCAGGACAGAAACTGCTTTATCCAAAGGCACAGAGCATTCTGGAAATCGGTGCACAGACCTCCTGCTTTTTGACGGGACTTGGACATGACCAGGTGCTGGAGTATGCGGTAAACGGAGAATGCGCAGCAGGAACAGGGGCATTTTTTGAAGATCAGATGTATCGTCTGGGATTACCTTTGGAATCTTATTCTGAATATACAGACCGCGCCGCCAGTGTTCCGCGGCTTGCAGGACGCTGCAGTGTGTTTGCAAAGACCGATTTGATCCACCGGCAGCAGGAGGGAGTATCCGCAGAGGATATCCTTCTGGGCCTGGCTTACGCGGTGGTAAGGAATTTTAAAACTTCAGTAGTGCGCAAACTTCCGGTGCACAGACCGGTACTTTTGTCTGGCGGTGTGGTAAATAACCGCGGGGTGATCCGGGCAGTGAAAGAGATTTTTGGGCTGGAAGAAGGAGAACTGCTCTGTGATGATGGTGGAACCATTGTTTCCGCAGCTGGTCTGGCTGTGATTGCCATGGAACGGAAGGTGCGTGTGGACTGGGAACGGCTATGTGAGGATGCAGGTAAGGATATGGTGTCTTCCTGTGAGGGCAGCTGTGATGGTATGGCGACTTTCTGCGACTGCAGCAGGGAAATAAAACGAAAGTCTGAGGGGAAGAGGCTTCCTGCGTTTCCTTACGAGAAGGCGAAGCTTCACAAGACCCGGGCACCAAAGCCGGGAGAAGCAATGTGGCTTGGGGTGGATGTGGGTTCTACCAGCACCAACCTGGTGCTGATCGGAGAAAATCAGGAAGTGCTGGATTACTGCTATATCCGCACTTCAGGCAACCCGGCCCGGGCTGTCGAGGAAGGCCTGGAAGTATTAAAACCAACCATAGATATGGCAGGAACCGCCATTGTCCAGACCGCAGTGACGGGATCTGGCCGTTATCTGATCGCAAAGAAGCTGGGAACGGACCAGATTCTGGATGAAATCACGGCGCAGGCCAGGGCGGCATCATTCTTGAACCCGGACGCAGACACGGTCTTCGAGATCGGCGGTCAGGATTCGAAATACATTTCCGTGAAGCACAGTCAGGTCGTGGATTTTGAGATGAACAAGGTCTGCGCGGCTGGAACCGGTTCGTTTATTGAGGAGCAGGCAGGGCGGCTGGGAATTCCGCTTTCCGAAATCGGACCGATGGCGCTGGAGGCAAAACATCCGGTGGAGCTTGGTGAGCGCTGCACGGTGCTGATGGAGTCAAAAATCGTATCAGAGCTTGCGGCGGGCGCGGGGAAGGAAGATCTCTGCGCTGGGCTCTGCCGTTCCATTGTGCGCAATTATTTAAACCGTGTGGTAGTCAATAAGAAAGTGGGACAGGTGGTCTGTCTGCAGGGCGGCATTATCCATAACGAAGGAATTGTTTCTGCTTTTTATGAGATGCTGGGCGACCGGCTTCGCATCACACCTTATTATGACGTGACCGGTGCTTACGGAGCGGCGCTGGAAGCCAGGGATGCTTCGGAAAAATGCACCTGCGACCAGGAAAGAAATGAGGAAATCTATAAGAAAAACCGCGCATGGTTTTATGCCGGGTATGATGGAACGCTTTTGCCGGACCGGAAAACGATCGGTATCCCGCAGTCCTTAATGATGTATAAATTTTTCCCGATGGCGTACCAGTATTTTACCCAGCTCGGCTTTAACGTTCTGTTATCGGAAGAAAGCTGCGAGGAGATCATCCGCATCAGCCAGGATGTGACGCAGGAGGAAACCTGTTACCCGGTGAAACTGCTTCACGGGCATATGGAATGGCTGGCGCGAAAAGGAGTAGACTATATGTTCCTTCCCTGTATCCGTACCATCCGGCATGAAACATCCGGGGTAGAGCACAATTATGGTTGTGTTTACATGCAGACCGCGCCGAAAATCGTGGCGAAAACATTGAAGCTAAAGGAACGCGGCATTCAGATTCTCGCACCGGTTCTTGACATGGATATGGGACAGCCGCAGCTGGCAAAGGCGATGATCCAGACCGGAATTGGGCTTGGAAAAGAGAAGGAAGCCTGTCAGATGGCAATGAAAAAAGGCGCTGCCGCCATGCAGTTGTGTGACCGGAAGTCGGAAGAACTTGGAAAAGAGATTCTGGCATCTTTAAAGCCGGATGAGAAGGTTCTGGTGCTCATCACCCGGAACTACGGAATCTCAGATCCGGTACTGAATATGGGAATTCCAGGTGAACTTCTAAAACGGGGCTGCAAGGTATTAAACCTTGCACATCTTCAGGGACACAGCATGTATCTCGCAGAGGAATACCCGAATTTATACTGGCCATTCAGCCAGCATATCTTAACCGGAGCCAAGATCATAAAAAATCATCCGAATCTGTATGCGGTGTATCTGACCAATCATGGATGCGGACCTGACACGATGATTTCTCATCTGTTCCGTGAGATCATGGGAGAGAAGCCATATCTGTCTGTGGAGGTAGATGAACACCAGTCGGCAGTTGGTGTGGTGACACGGATTGAGGCATTTTTGAACAGTCTGAAGCATGTGGAGAACCGGGAAAGCAGCAAGAGGGAGGACAATGCCTGGGGAAAATGCAACCCGGAAAGCGGCAGACAGGAACGCAGAGGACAGGAACGCAGCGAACTGGGAAGCAACAGGCGGGAAAGCTGTGCGGCTGGGTACGACGGCATCCCTCTGCTTCATAAATTGCAAAAGAATGCGGTCTTGCATCTGCCGCCGCTTTCTGTCTACACAGAACTTTATGCAAGGTGGCTGCGGAATCGGGGATATATGGTTCATGTCAGCCCGGATTATACGCGAAAAGACATGGAGACCGGAAAAGCAGAAAGTATCTCAAAAGAATATGCAACCTTTTCTGCTATGGCAGGACAGATCCTGCGCCAGGAGAAGAGGTGGAATGAAATTCCAGGCGGAGTTTTGCAGGCAGAATCATTGCAGGAAGAAGAAAAAGCGCAGAAAGAGGGGCGTGAGGGCTGTCTGGTGAAGGTTCTCCAGCCTTAGCAGCGCTGCTATCTGGTACCGCAGACCGAGGGTGCCGAGGCAGAGGGCATGTTTTCTATGGTGATCCGGGCGCTTTTGAAGCAATCCGGAGCAGATCCGGCACAGGTCAGTCTGTATACTCCATTTACAGAGCACTTATTTCAGATGGAAGACTGGCAGCAGATCTGGCAGCTTATCATGCTGGGAGATGCACTTCTTTGTATGGAAGAAAACGAGCAGAAACCAGCAATCGAAAACATCACGTTTCCTCTGACATGGGAAAAGACAAAGTCTCTGCTTAAAGCATGGCATGAAACATGGAATGGAAACAGTCTGAAAAAACAGAAGCGGGTATTCCTTTTTGGATCCGCCATGGTCTTAAACAGCAATGATCTCAACCGGAATATGGCAGATGCCGTGAGAAAACATGGATTTTTGCCGGTTCCGATGATGCTTTCCGAATATCTCTGGTTCTGGGTCCGGGAGAGTCAAAAAGAAATTCCGCAGGAAGCAACGAAACAGCTTACCTGGTTCCGGGAAACGTACCGGGATATCTGGGGAGAAAAGGAAACTCTGGAAGAAGCGTTTGCCGGACTGCAGAAGGCGTATCCGGAGGTGGTTGGCGGAAACATCCGTTACCTGTGCAGTCTGGCTGCGAATGTGATACCCGGCGGGGCAGGAAATATGCTGCTGCTTCCGACCTATGCCAATGCCGGATCCGTGATCGAGATGATGAAACACGATTCCCCGGTGCCATTCCTGCATTTCCAGGCGGAAGGAAATGGGGAAGCAGACGAGGTGGAGCGGCGGGAAATCTGGCTGAACCTGCTTGAGAAAGGATGCTGCAAAGAATAAAAAGACATAGAAACAAATTATGTGGGATTATGACAAAATTGTCATTTTTTTGTCATGAACAATTAAACTGCTGTCGGTAGAATAGAACTCAGTAAGAACTTTGTTAAAATTTGGGAGGGACATGACTATGGCAGCAGTTATTGGTTTTCTGATGATCATTGCGATCGTGGCATTGCTTTTAAAGGGCAAAATGTCACCGATCGTGGTACTGGCAGTGGTTCCGGCCATTGCAGCCCTGATTCTCCGGTTTTCCCCGGTAGAGATCATGGATTTCATTGCCGATGGCATTAAAACGACCACCAGCAATGGTATTTTATTTATCTTTTCGGTTATTTATTTTGGTGTTCTGGCGGACACCGGACTCTTTGATGTGATCGTAGGCTGGCTGGTAAAGAAAGCCGGAAATAACGTCATTGCAGTAACCGTTGTAACCGCAGTGATCGCAACCATCGCACATCTTGACGGAACCACTGCAGTTACCGTTCTTATCACCATTCCGGCGATGTATCCGGTTTACAAAAAGATGAAGATTGACCCGCGCATTCTTCTGTGCCTGACTGGTGCCTGCATGGGTGTTATGAACCTGCTTCCGTGGGGCGGTCCGACTGCAAGAGCGGCAACCGTGCTGGAAATGGACGCAACCGAATTATGGCACATGTTGATCCCGCTTCAGATCGTAGGACTTGTTATGAATATTCTTCTGGCTGTTGTGCTCGGTATGTTTGCAATCAAACATGGGGCCGGACTTGGCAAGGGAGAAGAGATTGAAGAGGATGCAAAAGAGAAGAAAGAAGCAGAGGATTTAAGAAAGTCCAACAAATATCTGATCTTCAACTTCCTTTTGACTGCAGGCGTGATCGCACTGTTATCAACCGGTATCGGTAAGTCTTATGTTATTTTCATGCTGGGTCTGTGTATCCTTCTGGCTGTGAACTATCCGAACCAGAAGCTGCAGGATAAGCTGATCAAGAAGCACGCTCCGGCTGCACTGATCATCTCTGCGACCTTATTTGCAGCAGGTGCCATGGTTGGTGTATTTGACGGAACCGGTATGTTAGAGGCAATGGCAAGCGCTATCATGGCAATCATTCCGGCTGCACTTGGCAAGTACATTCATATCATTTTTGGTATCCTTGCCCTTCCGCTTGGTCTGTGTGTGGGAACCGACGCATACTTCTACGGTATTATGCCGCTGGTTATGCAGGTAGGGGAGACCTACGGTGTTGCTTCTTTAAATACTGCGCTGACGATGCTGATCGGTAAGAATCTGGCTTTGATGGTAAGCCCGCTTGTACCGGCTACCTACCTGGCAATCGGCCTGACCGGAACGGAACTGAAAGACCATATGAAGTTCAGTATCCCGCCGTATTACCTAGTAAGCCTTCTGATGCTGGCATTCGGAGTTATTCTGGGGATTGTGACGGTATAATAATTTCATAAAAAAACGATGGACCGTGAAAATTGCCGAAGGCAACTTTCACGGTCCTATTACGTTAACAATATTGCTATAGGTTATGGTATAATCGAAAACAGAAGAGGAAAACGGGAGGCATTTTTTATGGATGCGGATAAAATTTTACTGGTGGATGATGAGCGTGCGATCCGCCTTGCCGTGCGGACTGCCTTAAGCCGCGAGGGAATGCAGGTGACGGAGACTTCGGATGGCAGTGAGGCACTGGAACTTTTGAAAAAGCAGCAGTTCCAGCTTGTCATTTTGGATGTCATGATGGAACAGGTAGGCGGCTATGAAGTGCTGCAGGCGATGCGTGCGGCCGGGGATCATACACCGGTCATGATGCTGTCTGGAAAATCGGACGAGATGGACCAGGTTCTGGGACTTGGCTTTGGCGCGGACAGTTATCTGACCAAACCATTTCACACAGCAGTGCTGATTCAGACAGCGAAAGCCCTGATCCGGCGAAGCAAGGTTTACAGTCAGGGAACATCGGATCTTGGCATCCGGAAAGGCCCATTTACGGTAGACACTCTGAAAATGGAATGTTTAAAGAACGGGGAGCCGCTCAATTTTACGGCGCGGGAGCTGACCTTATTCCGGTTTCTGATGGAACATCCGGGACAGGTGTTTACCAAGGAACAGCTGTATACCCAGGTCTGGAATGAGGCAGTTGTGGATGACAATACCATTACGGTTTATGTGAAGCGGATCCGCAATAAGATTGAGGATGATCCCAAACAGCCGCAATACTTGAAGACAGTACGCGGAATCGGGTATATGTTAAGCGTGTAAAGCCTGAAAATTGAGGGAGACGAAGCGGATGAAAAAAATCTGGAACGGCATTCAGAAAACGGTTCAAAAGTGTAAAACAGAGCTGTCTGCGTTTGGCATTATTCTGCTGCTTTCGCTGGTCATGATACTGGCCGGATTTCGTTTTTATCATCAGTATCGGAAACAGGTTATCGAGACAGAAGAAAGTCAGCTGCTCACGATTGCTGGAATTATCGGAAACAATCTGAACACCTATCTGGAACAGCAGCTGCATCAGATCGATCTGTATTATGCAGGGCAGGAAGGGTGGAGTGCAGATGATACGGCAAATGCAGAAGCAGCAGGGAATGTAGAAAATGTGGAGGTGGCGAATCCAGAAACAACAGGAAATGCGGAGGCGGCAGAAAATACAGAAAGTGCAGCAATTTCCAGAGCAGAGACAGAACAGCTGGAACGTCAGACTGAATACTTTTTACAGGAAAATCAGATGCTCTATAACTGGATTTCAATCACTGCACCAGGTGAAACAGTGACTTTTTATAAAGCTGGAGAAACGGAAAAGAACGCAGTGAAAATCCAGAAACATTCTGAACTGTCAAAGGAAAGCGGAACGGAAAACAGGAAAGAGAAGAAAACCGAAGAGAAAACCGGAATGCTTCATGAGGAAAAGGCCTGGATCTCTGGGAAGAAAATCTCAGATGAAACCGGCTGGTATGAACTTTATGTGGAAAAAGAAATTTCACGGTCAGATGGAATGCTTCTCCTTACGTTTGCCATGAACCTGGAAAGTTTATACCAGAAAATCGTGGCACCGGTAAAGATCGGAAAAGCTGGGTATTCCAGTGTGAAAGACCAGAATATGTATATCATCATGCATCACGCCAAAGACCAGATCGGACTGGAGGCCTTTGATGACCGGATCCAGAAGTATCCGGAACTGGATATGAGCAGTATGAATGCATGGCTTTCCTTGCAGGCAAAACAGGATTTTGGCACCGGCGTGGTCGATACTTATGTCTGGGATGACCCGGAATTACCGAAAGTCCGAAGGGTTGTCGCGTTTCAATCTATTTTGGTCCAGGGAGAGCGCTGGATTGTAAATTCCACGATTCCGGTAAAGGAACTCTCTGGCCCACTGGACAGTATGATGGTGATGCTGACTGGGATTGTGGCATTGTATGTATTGTTCCTGATTATAGCGACGGTTGTGCTGCTCCGCAACCATTTTCTTGCCCAGAACCAGCAAAAGGAGATTACTTATCTGAAAGAAATCAATCAGGGCATGGAGATGCTGGCACAGAAAAACAATGAAATACGGCATTATCAGCGCGTACAGTCGCTTGGCATGATGGCAAGCCACATTGCACATGAGTTTAATAATTACCTGACACCGGTACTCATTTATGCGGAGCTTTTAGAAAATGACACCTCCATTTCAGCGGAAAACCAGGAGATGATCCATGAAATCACAGCGGCTGTGGATAAGGCCTCAAACCTTTCCAAAGAGCTTCTGGCTTTTTCCAGACAGGACACGGGAGTCCGGCTGGAACTGATTGATTTCAGCAAAGAAGTACAGGATGCAGTAACAATCGTAAAGCAGCTGACACCGTCAGCCATCACCTTAAAAACGGAAATTACCAAAGAACCGCTGTATGTTCTTGGACGTAAGAAAATGGCAGAGCATATTTTGATGAATCTCTGCAAAAATGCGTTTCAGGCGATGGAAAAATCTGAAAAAAAGGAGCTTGTGATCCGGCTGATGGCAAAAAATCCGGATATGCTTATTTTAGAGGTGGCGGATAGTGGCTGTGGCATCAAAGACGATGCCATGCAGAAGATTTTCGAACCATTTTATACGACGAAAGGATCCAGACAGGGTACCGGCCTTGGGTTATCGGTCGTGCAGAATATGGTGACATCCGTAGGTGGAAACATCCGGGTAGAGAGTAAGGCCGATGAGGGAACGACGTTTGTGCTGGAGATTCCGCAGAGCCGTTCAGAAGAAGAAAAAGACAGCCGCAAACGCCTGCAGCAGGTATCCAGAATTGCCATTGTGTCCCAGGATGAATCGATGAAAACATGGAAAAAGACATTTGCAAGGAGTCAGAAGACGATAGAGATCTATGGGCATCCGGCTGTGGTGATTGACCGGATCCAGAAAAATCCGTCAGCCTATAATCTGATCATTGCAGAATACAGCCTTCCGGTTATGAATGGAATTGAACTGTGCGAAGCCATCCGGCGCATTAATCCGGAAACCCGTCTGATCCTGATCGCAGACCAGAACGGGGCAGATTTTGAATGGTATTTGAACAATGGCATGATCGACCGGTTTATGCTGAAGGAAACATTTTTGGAAGAGTTCTCCGAGATGTTTGGGTATATGGAACATGAGTAGCTGAGCGTTTACAGACTGGGAGTTCTTAAATTAGAAAATTCGTCAGGTTGCCACGCCGAAGGAAATATGCTAGACTCGTAAGTAAGATTCGTGTCATTGTTTTATATCAGGCAGCTGCACAACTTGGTGACAAAGACAGAAAGCAGGTGAAAGTATGACCAGGGTAATCAGCATCGGAAAACAGGATTTCGCATCGTTGCGTGAACATGATTACTTTTTTGTGGATAAAACAAAGCTGATCCGGGAATGGTGGGAATCTGGAGATGAGATTACGCTGATCACACGTCCGCGCCGGTTTGGAAAAACTTTGAATATGAGCATGTTACATTGCTTTTTCTCCAATCATTATGCAGACCGTGCGGATCTGTTTGAGGGCTTGGATATCTGGAAGTATGAGACGTACCGGCAGTTGCAGGGAACGTATCCAGTCCTGTTTTTGAGTTTTGCTTCGGTAAAGGCAGATAATCTGTCCGATGCGAAAAAGCAGATTAATGCGCTGATCGCAAAAAAATATGAAGAGAACCGTTTTCTGCTTCAGAAAACGACCCTGAGTGAAAATGAAAAACAGGCTTATGAACAGGTCACCATGGAAATGGAAGATGCAAGGGCTTCTTCTGCATTAAATGATCTGTGCTGTTATTTGAATCGTTTTTACGAAAAAAAGGTGATCGTCCTGCTGGATGAATACGATACACCGCTGCAGGAAGCCTGGCTGAAAGGGTATTGGGATGGTTTTGTTTCCTACATCCGCAGTCTGTTCAATGCAGTATTCAAGACCAATCCATATCTGGAACGGGCAGTCATGACCGGCATTACCAGAATTTCAAAAGAATCGGTCTTTTCAGATCTAAACAATCTGAACGTGGTGACAACGACATCCGAAGAGTATGCGGATTGCTTTGGTTTTACGGAAAAAGAAGTGTTTGAGGCACTGGAAACGTATGGGTTATCGGATCAGCAGAAGCAAGTGAAAAAATGGTATGATGGTTTTATTTTCGGACATTGCCGTGACATTTATAATCCGTGGTCGATTACCAATTATCTGGACAAAAAGCAGTTTCGTCCGTATTGGGCAGCAACCAGTTCCAATGCCCTGGTAAACCGTCTGATCCAGACATCCTCTGCCGATGTAAAACAGAAGATGGAGCAGCTGATCAGTGGCAGGGAAATTTCAGTGACCTTTGATGAACAGATTGTTTATGATCAGCTGGACCAGGATGAACGTGCGATCTGGAGCCTTTTGCTGGCAGGTGGTTATCTGAAAGCAGACAGCATCGAATACCGGGGGGATTTTCTGGAGCCATGGTATTTCTTAAAAATCACCAACCAGGAAACTTATGGAATGTTTGCGGCCATGTTCAAGGGATGGTTTGGTCGGTCCTTATCCAGCTATAATGGCTTTATTCAGGCGCTTTTGTCTGGGAATACCAAAGAGATGAATGCCTATATGAATGACATTGCACTTATGACATTCAGCTTTTTTGATACCGGAAAGCATCCATCTGAAAAAACGCAGCCGGAGCGGTTTTATCATGGTTTCGTGCTCGAACTTTTGGTGGAACTGCGCGGACGGTATCGGATTGAGTCGAATGGAGAAAGCGGATATGGGCGTTACGATATTATGATGACGCCACTGCAAAAAGCGGAAGACGCGATTCTGATCGAGTTTAAGGTGCATGATCCGGAGGAGGAACAGACGCTTGCCGATACCGTGCAGGCGGCGCTTCGTCAGATTCGCGAGAAACGCTATGATGCCAAATTAAAGGCAGCAGGATTTTCTGAAGATAAAATCCGCAGCTATGGCTTTGCGTTTGAAGGAAAGAAGGTACTGATCGGTTCATCCGGTGCACAGAAATGAAACGCATAGAAATGCAACTCCCTCCGTATCCTGTAAAGAGAGTCTTTTAGGATACGGAAGGGCTTTTTACCAAGGAGTTTTACGGCAGCTGTTATCAGGCACATATTCCGACCTGCCCGTCCGGCTACTGGCTGTTCGGCTTTGCGTCAAAGAAGTATCATCCACGGATACCGTGATCACAACCGCCGGGGTGGACGCGGACAACGTAGAAGAACTGGAACTGCTGATCCGCTGTGTTCGACATATCAGGGACACGTACGGAGTGGAGGTGTACCTGGAACCGGGCGAAGCCATTGCCTTAAATGCCGGATATCTCGTGACCGAGGTGATGGACATATAAAACCATTCTGCCGGAACGCTTGAAAACACTTCCGGCATCAGATGGATTTCATATGCCCAGGGAGGTGACGTGGACGGCCTTTATGCAGACTGGGAAAAAGATAATGCCGTGGCAGAGGCTGTCTGTGATGCTCTTGGTTATCCGGTATATGATGCGGGAAGGTGTTTGTGCTGGAGGGCGGTTCCGTCCACAGTGACGGAGAGGGAACGCTTCTGGTAACAGAAGCATGTCTCTTAAGCGCGGGAAGAAATTCTCAATCATTGCAAAACGAAAAAGAATGCAGTACAATAAAACGGTACGAAAGAATGGCATAAGGAGAGCGTAAAATCATGAAAAAACAAAAGACTGGGAACAACGGCTTTACGATTGCGGAGCTTTTGATCGTCGTTGCGATCCTCGGAGTTCTTGTTGCGATATCCATGCCTGTTTTTTCAGGACATCTGGAGAAAAGCCGTGAGACGGTTGATCTTGCCAATGTGCGCTCTGCTTACTCGGAAGTGATGACAGCTGTGATTACTGAGGATACAGCAAATTATTCCAGGACAGTGAAATTAAAACAGAAACGGGACAACTGGAATGCCTATGATCCCGTTACGATTGCCGGGATCACGCATTCAAGGGACGAGGGTAACACGGAGCACTGGATCGGAATCCCTGTTGAGAACGGAGAATGTACGCTGTCATATATTCCGGATTTCGGAATGAAGGTAATATGGAGCGGAGCAGGCGGCAATGATACACCGGTTTCTTTTCCGTATAACGCTGATCTGCATGGAGCACTCGATAAAACCGATATACTGGATGAGCTGAAAAAACAGAATAAGACTTATTTTGAAATAGATTCTAAGTGTCCAAAGTCTGATATGCTGACAAGAGTTAATGAGGAAATCCGGAAGGAAGGCAGCAGCAGTCTGCTGGGAACCGGAACATGGGCCTATATGGGAAGTCCGAAATATGCATCCAGTCGGTATTTGTTCTGGACATCTATGGATACCAATCAGGTTGGGGCAGGAAAAAAAATTCCGGTCATAGTCAGCAAAGCAGACGGTGGTTTTTATATTTCTGAAACGACAACAGCTGCAAGAAAGAAGGACGGAAAGACGTATGTTGCAATTGCGGATCATATTGCAGACTTTTCCCCTTATACATCCGGCAAAAAATATGACAGTCTGGAAGATGCCTACAATGCATATCAGAAGCTGCTGGCGGATGGAACCTATGAAAAAGCATCTTGACATCCGCACGGTTTTTGGTATATGATGAACTCAATAAAGGGGAGTAACCTACGCTGGTAATCTGCGTTTGTGATGTCGTCAGTACGATGGAAGCATCCGGTGTCACAAAGAAACGGTGAGACTTTTATTGCATTATTATTGTGCAATAAAGGTCTCTTTTTTATTGAAAAACCTTCATTGCATAAGAAATACAGTGGAAAAATGCTTAAACAGAGGAGACAGAAGTGATGAAGGAATTTTATCAGCAAACGGTGAAAGAGGTTTTGGACCGTGTGGAAAGCAGCGAGACAGGCCTCACCAGTGAGCAGGCCGGAAAATTCCGGGAAAGGTGTGGCTGGAATGAACTTGCAGAGGGGAAAAAGAAAAGTATCCCCCAGATTTTTCTGGAACAGTATAAGGATTTTCTGGTACTGATCTTAATTGCATCGGCCATCATATCCGGCATGCTTGGCGATGAGGAAAGCGCGGCTGTGATCTTGATCGTGATCACGATCAATGCGATCCTGGGCACTGTGCAGACCGTAAAAGCGGAACAGTCTCTGCAGAGCTTAAAGAAGCTTGCAGGACCGCAGGCCAAGGTACTGCGCGATGGTTCCACGATCCAGCTTCCGGCGAGAGAGCTGGTGGTTGGAGACGTGATCCTGGTGGAAGCAGGCGACATGATCCCGGCGGACGCAAGGCTGATTGAAAATGCAAGTCTTAAGGTTGATGAGAGTGCTCTTACCGGAGAGAGTCTTGCAGTCGAAAAGGGCCTGGAGGCTATTTTGGCAGAGGCTCCGCTGGGAGATCGGACCAATATGCTCTTTTCCGGCAGCTTTGTGACATATGGACGCGGAAAGGCAGTGGTAACGGACATAGGAATGCAGACGGAGGTTGGAAAGATTGCAGGACTTTTGAAGTCAACTTTCGAAAAACAGACTCCGTTACAGGTGAGTCTGGAAGAGTTTGGAAAGAAATTATCCGTTTTGATTCTGGTATTCTGCGGGATTTTATTTGCAATCAACGTATTTCGAGGTGAAAAGATCAGCAGTGCATTCATGTTTGCCGTAGCACTGGCGGTTGCGGCAATTCCGGAAGCGTTAAGCTCGATCGTGACCATTGTCCTTTCCTTCGGAACACAGAAGATGGCAAAGGAGCATGCGATCATCCGAAAACTGCAGGCAGTGGAAGGCCTTGGAAGTGTTTCCGTCATCTGCTCGGATAAAACAGGAACACTGACACAGAATAAAATGACGGTTGAGGATTACTATGTAGAAGGAAAACGGATCCCGGCAGCAGAAATTGATATAGCAGATCCGGCACAGAACTATCTTCTGGAGTGCAGTATTTTATGTAATGATTCGACGAATGAAAACGGAGTGGAAATCGGGGATCCGACAGAAACTGCATTGATCAATTTGGGAAGCCGGTACGGAATCGAGGCTGCAAGCGTACGAAACCGCCATCCGAGAGAAGGAGAGCTTCCATTTGACAGTGACCGTAAGATGATGTCAACACTTCACAGGATAAACGGTGAAAACCGGATGATCGTAAAAGGAGCGGTTGACCGACTGCTGGAGCTGACGGAATGGATTTGGACAAAAGACGGAATCCGCGAAATTACAGAAGCAGATAAAGAAACCATACAGCAGCAGAACCGGGATTTTTCAATGGAAGGCCTGCGTGTACTGGCATTTACCTATCGCGAAATTCCAAAGGAGCATGTATTAACAGCAAAGGATGAGGCTCATCTCGTATTTCTCGGCCTCATTGCCATGATGGATCCGCCGAGAGAAGAATCAAAGGCTGCCGTCGCAGAATGCATCAAAGCAGGAATCCGGCCGGTCATGATTACAGGAGATCATAAAATTACGGCAGCCGCCATAGCAAAAAGAATTGGAATCCTGCATGATTTATCGGAAGCCTGCGAGGGTGCGGATATCGAAAAAATGAGTGATGAGGAGCTGAAGGATTTTGTCCCGGATATATCTGTGTATGCAAGGGTTTCCCCGGAGCATAAAATCCGTATCGTCCGCGCATGGCAGGAAAAAGGAATGATCGTTGCAATGACCGGAGACGGTGTGAATGATGCCCCGGCATTGAAGCAGGCGGACATCGGTGTTGCAATGGGAATCACCGGGACCGAGGTGGCAAAAGATGCTGCCGCCATGGTGCTAACCGATGACAATTTTGCAACCATTGTAAAAGCAGTAGAAAATGGACGAAATTTATATCGAAACATTCAGTATGCGATCCAGTTTCTTTTGTCGGGAAATTTTGGAGCAATTTTAGCAGTTCTGTATGCATCGGTTGCAGGACTTCCGGTTCCGTTTGCACCGGTACACCTGTTATTTATTAATCTTCTGACGGATAGCCTTCCTGCCATCGCACTTGGCGTGGAGTCTTCTGACAGTGATGTGATGAATGAGAAACCAAGATCTGCGGACGAATCGATATTGACAAAGGATTTCCTCGGCAAAATCGGTCTGGAGGGCTTTGTGATCGGTGCGATGACAATGATCGCATTTCTGACAGGATATCACCAGGACGGCGCGCTGCTTGGCAGTACGTATGCGTTCGGAACACTTTGTCTGGCACGCCTGTTCCATGGATTTAACTGCAAGTCGGATCATCCGGTTATCTTTACAAATCGGTTCTTTAACAATCCATGGCTGCAGGGAGCCTTTGTGCTCGGCGCAGTACTGATCACCGCAGTATTGACCGTTCCCGGCCTTCATCGTGTATTTCAGGTGGAGACTCTCAATCCGGTACAGCTCGGCTGCGTATATCTGTATGCCTTTGCCAGTCTTCCAATCATTCAGTTGCTGAAGTGGATTCGCACGAAATTAGGAAAAAATGGAGAAATATAATGGATTTCAGTAAGCTATCTATGAAAAAAATTCGGGAACTGATCATTTTCACAGCACTGCTGGCAGCTGCGCTGTGGAAATTTGAAGTTGTGATCGATGTGCTGAAAACAATATGGGGGATCATATTCCCCTTTGCACTGGGAGGCGCAATTGCTTTTGTCATCAACGTGCCGATGAGCTTTCTGGAAAAGATGATCTTTGGGAAGGTCAAAGCCGGAAAGAAAAAAAGCAAAAAGCTTGCCAGACCGGTAAGCCTTCTTCTGACCATGATACTGGCTGTCAGTGTCATGGTACTGGTGATGTTTGGTGTGATCCCGCAGCTCACCCGGACTATGGGAACACTGATGATGAGCATTGCCGATTTTATTCCGCAGATGCAAAGCTGGATTCGGGATTTTTCACATAACAACCAGAATATTATGAATTATGTAAATCAGATCCAGTTTCAGCCAGATCAGGCCATTCAGTGGGGAATCAGCATTCTTGGCAGCGGAGCGGGAAATATGATGAGCACGACCATGTCAGCAGTGAGCTCGATCGTCAGCGGACTTGCCACCTTTTTCATTGCATTTTCCTTTGCCTGCTATATTCTTTTTCAGAAAGAACAATTGCACATACAGATAAGAAAGGTATGTTTTGCGTTTCTTTCTAAACAGAAAGCAAATGCACTCCTTAAAATCTGTTCCCTGATTTATCGGACATTTGCCAATTTCCTTACAGGACAGTGCTTGGAGGCTGTGATCCTCGGAAGCATGTTTGCCGTCACGTTAAGCATTTTGAAAATGCCCTATGCACTGCTGATCGGAACCCTGATCGCCTTTACTGCATTGATCCCAATCTTTGGCGCGTTTATCGGATGCGCAGTGGGCTGTTTTCTGATTTTTATGGTAAGTCCGAAACAGGCAATGCTGTTTATTCTTGTATTTCTGCTGCTTCAGCAGATCGAAGGGAATCTGATCTATCCGCATGTGGTCGGAGGTTCCGTTGGACTTCCGTCCATATGGGTCCTTTCTGCAGTTACCATCGGCGGAAATCTTATGGGAATTGCGGGGATGCTCATCTTTATTCCGCTTGCATCTGTTTGTTATACTGTTTTCAGGGAAGTTGTGTATCTGCGACTGAAGGAAAAACATATAAAACGGGTGACAACGACAGCGGTGGAAGAATATACCGCGCAGGAATGGATGGATGCGGAAAAGAAATTGCAGGAAGGAGCAGCGAAATGACAAACGAAATGGAATCCCATAAGGAAAAAGCAGTATACTATATTTTGGATACCTGTACCCGCTGCGGGCGATGCGCTCAGAAATGCCCGCTTCATGCACTGGTGCCGCGTCAGGGACATTACCGGATCGATTTACGTTTTTGCGATGGCTGCGGAATCTGCTATGAGATCTGCCCGATCGGTGCGGTGGCCATCCATATGGATTTTGATCCGCAGATATGATAAGATGGTGCAAATAGTGAGTTGTCATTTGGATGCAACAGTACCGTAATCACTGTACGGCAGGAGCAGATCGTACAGATCATCCGGTACTGGGTTCCGTAAACATTAGTGGGAACGCTGGTAATTCTCGCCCCAGGTCCACATGGCATCCATGATCGGCTTTAAGCTATAGCCAAGGTGTGTGAGCGTGTATTCCACTCTTGGCGGTACTTCCGCATAGACCTTGCGGGTCAGGAGACCGCTTTCTTCCATCTGGCGAAGCTGGGCGGTCAGTACTTTCTGACTGACATGACCGATTGATTTTTTCAGTTCTCCAAACCGTTTGGTTCCCGGAAGCAGATCCCGCAGGATGAGTACCTTCCATTTATCGCTGATGAGCATGAGGGTAGTCTCCACCGGGCAGGTCGGAAGTTCTTTGATCGCAGAAGCAGCAGATGTCTCCGTGAGGCATGTGCTGCTTTTTTTCTCTGTAGTAGTCTGTAAATCTGGCATGATTTCCTCCAAAAATTCAGATTTTAATATAATAACTAATTATAATATAGCAGCTTTGGGGTTTCAAGTAGTTTCCTTCCGGTAACTACACCACAATATTGTGCGTACTTTCACATTTTCCAATCTTCCATTATAGTAGAGTCATCGAAAGGAAAAACCTTTCAAAACCAAATACTCAACTCAATCATCAAATTTATCATGGAGGATAAGAACATGAACAAAGTAGTAGAATTTTTACAGGCAAACCCGGTACAGTATCTGGCAACCGTAGGACGTGATGGCAAGGCAAAATGTCGCCCGTTTATGTTTTCCGGTGAAATGGATGGAAAACTCTGGTTCTGCACCAACAACACCAAGGAAGTGTACAAAGATATGCAGGAGAATCCGGAGATTGAGATCTCTGTTTCCAGCCCGGAGTACGCATGGATCCGTCTGCACGGCAAGGCTGTGTTTGAGAACAACATGGCAGTGAAGGAAATGTGCATTGCAAATCCGATCGTAAAGAGCCAGTACCAGACTGCGGAAAACCCGATCTTCGAGGTATTCTATCTGGAAAATGCACACGGCCTGATCGCAGATTTCTCCGGAAACCCGCCTTACGAGTTCTAATATCGTTTCCAGAGTGAGCGTGAATCGGAATCGAATACCAGAGGAAGAGAGATAGAAAATGCATGGAGTGCCTGGGGCTTTCAAAGTTCCAGGCACACTTTATGAAAACTGGAAATTGTGATAGGATGAAATTGTTAGAAAAAGCAACAGCAGGAAATGAGGTGTATTGTATGAACCAGAGTGAGCGTCGGCAATATCTGATCCGGTCGCTTTGCGATGAGCGGGCGCAGTATCGCAGAATGGAGATTCCTTCCGGAAAGAAGGAGCAGGATGATCTGCTCCGTGCCCTGATGAATGTCCGTGAACCGGAAAAAATCTCAGAGGAATTTTTGAAAATTCAGGATGCGTATCTGCAGGAGGAGCAGAGTAAGCGGGTGCTGATCGATGTGTCCGGGCTCACTCCGGTTTCTTTAGATCCGCGTATGGTGCTTTGGCAGGGCGATATCACCACTCTGAAGGTGGATGCGATCGTCAATGCAGCGAACAGCGGCATGTGCGGCTGCTTTTATCCGCTTCATGGCTGCATCGACAACATCATCCACAGCCGCAGCGGAATCCAGCTGCGCTTGTACTGCGCAGATATGATGCACAAACAGGGACATGAGGAGGCAACTGGTCAGGCGAAAATCACACCGGCTTTTAATCTGCCATGCAAATATGTGCTTCACACGGTTGGACCGATCATCCGCGGTGCAGTGACAGAGCGGGATTGTGAACTTTTGGAAAGCTGTTACCGGTCCTGCCTGACCCTGGCGGCGGAGTCCGGGGTGGAGAGCATTGCATTTTGCTGCATTTCGACCGGAGAGTTTCATTTTCCAAATGAAAAGGCTGCGAAAATTGCCGTGCAGACGGTTAAAAACTTTTTAGCAACAGAAACCAGGATAAAGAAGGTGGTATTCAATGTTTTCAAAGATATGGACAAAGAAATCTACAGAAAACTGCTCGGCGCAGACCGGGCAGATTGAGCGTTTGAAAGACGTATTAGAAGAGGCAGATGCGATCGTGATCGGCGCAGGAGCCGGCCTTTCTACCTCGGCAGGTTTTGTATACAGTGGAAAACGGTTTGAGCAGTATTTTTCTGATTTTGCGAAAGAATACGGGTTCACGGATATGTACTCCGGCGGATTTTATCCATATCAGACATTGGAGGAGCACTGGGCTTACTGGAGCCGCTATATCTGGATCAACCGTTACCAGAATGCACCAAAGCCGGTTTATGAGGAACTATTCCAGATGGTAAAGGACAAAGATTACTTTGTCCTGACCACCAACGTAGACCATTGCTTCCAGAAAGCCGGGTTTGAGAAAAAGCGTCTGTTCTACACGCAGGGAGATTACGGGCTGTTTCAGTGCTCCAAACCATGCTGTCAGGAAAACAGTGACAATGAATCCCTGCTTCGCCAGATGCTGAGTGCACAGGGCTTTATTATCGGAGCAGATCATAGTCTGACATTGCCGGAAGGCATGAAACCCAAAATGAAAATTCCAGAGGAGCTGGTTCCATATTGTCCGCATTGCAGCAGACCTATGACCATGAACCTGCGCTGCGACGATTCTTTTGTGGAGGATGAGGGCTGGCATAAGGCAGCGGAATGGTACAGTGAATTCCTGCGTCGTCAT
The DNA here is from genome assembly GCF_003477935.1 of Clostridium sp. AF32-12BH. NCBI lineage: Bacteria > Bacillati > Bacillota > Clostridia > Eubacteriales > Clostridiaceae > Clostridium > Clostridium sp. AF32-12BH. The sequence continues at coordinate 93,550 of NZ_QUEH01000013.1, forward strand.
GAAGGAATGAAGGTTGTATTTTTAGAATTAGGCTGCGGTTACAACACCCCTGGTATCATAAAGTATCCGTTCTGGCAGATGACCGACCGCAATCCAAACGCAGTGTATGTGTGTCTGAATTACGGGCAGGCGTATGCACCGGAAGAAATCCGGAAAAGGGCGATCTGTATCAACGGGGATATTGGTGAAATTCTGGAACAGATTTGCGACAGATAAAAAGAATCATTAGACATTTCCATAAGACCGCAATAAAATGTAGGTATTCGAAAGAATATCTGCATTTTTTTGCGTATTCTGATTACGACTGAGGAGAAGGAAGTAATGAAACAAAAACCAACAAACCCGATTTTTTCTAACCGCGATCTGATCCATCTGGTGATCCCGCTTGTCATTGAACTGGCGCTGAAACTGGTCGTAGGACTCCTGGACTCCATTATGGTGTCCAGCGTTGGAGAAGCAGCGGTATCCGGCGTTTCCCTGATCGACAGTGTGTTCCAGCTGCTGATTTATATTTTTGCGGCGCTTGCTGCAGGCGGTGCCATTGTGGCGGGACAGCGCCTGGGAGCCGGAAAACGGGACGAAGCAAAGCGGTCTGCCGATGAGCTGATGTGGATGAACGTGGTGATCTCCCTGGTGATCATGCTTTTGATGTTTGCAATTTCCGAATGGATCTTGACGCACGTATTTGGAAGCATCGATGCGGATGTGTATTACCATGCAAAGCGGTATCTGTTTGTGGCAATCTTTTCGATTCCGGCGATTGGTATCTTTGAAGCGGGTACTGCCATTTTCCGTACCATGAACGATTCTGCGACAACCATGAAGATTTCCCTGCTCATGAATGCAGTCAATGCGGTAGGCAACGCGCTTCTGATCTACGTCTGCAAAATGGGAACGCAGGGAGCGGCGCTGTCTACGCTGGTTTCCCGCTGGCTTGCAGTCGGGATCGTGGTGTGGCTGCTTTTAAATCCTAACCGGGAATTGAGCCTGAAACGTTCCCTGCGTCACCGTTTTAACTGGAATCTTACAAAAAATATTTTGCGACTCGGCATTCCAAACGGAGTGGAAAACGGAATTTTCCAGCTTGGAAAGATTGTTCTTCTTGGTTTTGTCGCTACCTTTGGAACCAGTGCGATCACCGCAAATGCAGTGACGCAGACGCTGGCATCGTTGGAGGTGATTCCAGGCAATGCCATTCAGCTGGCCATGATACCAGTCATTTCCCGCTGCGTCGGAAAGAAGGATTATGAGCAGGCACGATATTACAATCGGAAGCTTATGAAAATGGCATATGCGGCGATGTGGATCTGGTGCGGAGTCATGGTGCTCAGTCTTCCGGGTATTTTGAAAATTTACAAACTGTCTGCGGAAACAGCAAAGTTGATGATCACGATGTTTGTATGGCATACAGCAGGAGCCGTAACCCTGTGGCCGTTGTCATTTGATCTGCCCGCATCGCTTCGTGCATCGGGAGATGTCCGCTTCCCTATGGTCATTTCCATTCTTTCCATGTGGACCATGCGGCTTGGCGGCGCACATTTTCTGGGAACTTTCATGCAGCTCGGTGCTCTTGGTGTCTGGATCGCCATGGCTATGCTGGACTGGGGATTTCGAGGAACGATTTATGTATTCCGGTGGAGAAGTGGAAAGTGGATGGAAATGCGGCTTGACAAGTAAACGACTGTTCACTATAATGCAAGTAAACGATCGTTTACAAAAGGAGTATCACTATGACAGACACAAAAGAGCGCATCCTCCAGACGTCCCTCCGCCTGTTTGCTGCAGAGGGCTACGAGGCGGTATCCGTGAGCACCATTGCGGGGGAGCTTGGCATGACAAAGGGCGCACTGTATAAACACTACAAAAACAAGCAGGACATTTTTGACAGCATTGTTGCGCGGATGGAAAAACAGGACGCAGAGCAGGCAGGCGATTATGATGTGCCGGAAGGAACGGTGCAGGAAATGGAAGAGGCGTATCAGAGCACTTCTCTGGAGCAGATGCTGGAATACAGCAAAGCGCAGTTCCGCTACTGGACGGAGGACCCGTTTGCCGCGTCATTTAGGAAAATGCTGACGCTGGAGCAGTTTCGGAGTGAACGGATGGGAGAACTCTACCAGCAGTATCTGGCGGCGGGACCTATGGGGTATGTGGCAGATTTATTTGACGGTATGGGCTTTGCCGATCCGCAGAAGAAAGCGGCTTCCTTTTACGCGCCGATGTTTCTTTTGTATGCGGTGTATGACGGCGCAAAAGAGTCAGAAAAAGCCGCGGTGACTGCGCTTGCCGATGCCTGCCTGGAACAGTGTTACAGGGAATTGAAAAAGGAGAGAGCAGAATGAAAGATTCTATGAAAATCCGTTTGGAAAAACCGGAAGAATACCGTGAGGTAGAAAACATGGTCCGGGAAAGTTTCTGGAATGTATACCGACCGGGATGTTTAGAGCATTATGTGCTGAATCAGTTAAGAAAGGATCCGGCCTTTATTCCGGAACTGGATCTTGTGATGGAACTGGACGGAAAAATCATTGGTCAGAATATGTTTATGAAAGCAGAGATTGCAGCAGATGACGGGCGCAGCATCCCGATCATGACCATGGGACCAATCTGCATTACACCAGAACTGAAACGCAAAGGTTACGGAAAAATTTTGTTGGATGCTTCGTTGGAAAAAGCAGCCGAACTTGGGTATGGCGCGATCTGTATGGAAGAAACTGCCGGGGCAGATATTCTAACGAGTGGAAACGAAATTGTTTCCAGGTATATATAGGTTGTAATGGCGAACAGGTCATGACCTTGCTTTTCCAAAAGAAATCCCATATAATGAAAAAAACAGATTTTGGAGGAACGCATGGCTCTGGAAAATAAATTAGGTATTACCGATTCCGCAGAACTTGCCCGTGAAGAGGAACGAATCAGCAAGAAAAAGGCTGTATGGCTGTTTGAAAGCGGGAAGCTGGACACGCTTCCCGCAGGGACGTTTGCATCATTGAAGGAGATACACAAATACCTTTTTGAAGATATTTATAAGTTTGCGGGGAAACTGCGAACCGTGAATCTGGCAAAAGGAAATTTCCGTTTTGCTCCGCTTATGTATCTGGAAGCAGCACTTGCGAACATTGATAAAATGCCATGGTCAACTTATGATGAAATCATCGAAAAATATGTGGAAATGAATATCGCGCATCCGTTTCGTGAAGGAAACGGGCGCAGTATGCGTATCTGGCTTGACCAGATGCTGAAACAGGGAATTGGACAGGTCGTAGACTGGAGCAAAGTCGATAAGGAAGATTATCTTCTTGCTATGGAACGCAGCCCGATCAAAGATGTCGAAATTAAAGTGTTGCTGAAAGCGGCATTGACTGATGAGGTGGACAGTGGAGAAGTCTTTATGAAAGGAATCGACCACAGCTACTATTATGAAGGGTATACGACATTCAAGACCGAAGATTTATAGGATGTCATGAAGAAGGGAGGAAAGCAATTCGCGAAGAATGGAATTGCCTTCGTTCCTTTTTCTGTTTCAGATTGTATCTGCATTAGACAGATTCTGCCGACTCAGCATGGGATTTCAGGATCCGCCATAAGGTGCTTCGTCCAATGCCGAGGCGCTGTGCCGTTTTGCTTTGATTATTATGTTCTTCTTTCAGAACCATACGTACAACATCGTAGGTGATGTGATCGAGTGTCTGATGTAAGTCGAATTGATAACCGGATTGTTCTGTGGATACCCAAAGTGCAGTTTCCTGGTGCAACAGGCGCATGGTATTCTCGTAGGAAATATAGGGCGTTGTGGTAATCAGCATCAATTCGTAAATGATTCGTTGAAGCTGATGCAGATTTCCTTCCCATGGAAATTGCTTTAATGCCAGACTGGCTTTGCTGTCGAATCCGATGATCTGTTTTCCAAGCTCTGCATTCATCCGGTTGATGTAGAGGGTGGTAAGATAAGGAATATCATCCGGGCGTTCTCTTAGCGGCGGAAGATGCAGAGACAGGCAGGAAAACAGCTTGGTAATTCCGGTAATGACCGGTTTGTAATCATGGTTTTCGTTGTTTGTTGAAAAAGAAAAGTATAGCCGGTTTCTGGCAGCCAGGCGTGTGTCTGCAATGTAAGAAAGAAGCTGGCTGAAATTTTGCGGAGGGATGGTTTCCATCTGTTTAAAGTAAATGCTGTGTCCATTGTGTGCCAGGGGTGAATCGTGGTGGGTAAGCAGATAGTTCCAGTTTCGTTCCGTAACATAGGCGCAGTCAATCTGGTAAAAATAAGCATTTCGGTAGTTGCTTTTGCTGTAAATATTGTAAGCTGCCCAGTCTTTTCCGGTTCCTTTTTCTCCGGAAATCAAAACGGGGGTAGACACATGACTGTATTTTTCAATCAGATCCCGGGTGCTGGATAAACTATGGGTACTGTTAAAATAGGAAAAGTCCAGCATCGTATTGTTTCCTGCGGTTTTTTCTGTAACTGCATCGATTTTCCGAATTTCTTTTTTCTCTTTTAAAACGGAATAAACATAAAGGTAAGTTGTATTTCGCACAGTAGTTTTTTGCAAGGTAAGCTGCAGAATATTGCCTTTGAGATGATATTCCAAAGAGGAATCTTTATTTTCCCATAATGATTCAAAATGTTCCTGAAAAAATGGAAGCAGAGTCTTTTGATCGTATTCGGAAAGGCTTGAGAGGATATTTTTCCCATAACGGTCAAAGATGGTACATCCAACAGGGCTGTTTTGGAATGCCATGGTAAGCTGTGTGAGTTCCCGGCGGCTTTGCAGGGCATTTCGCGTCAGTGTAATGGCCTGTTGGATGGTATTTTGTATGGATTCATAGCCAGTGGTAACAAGAACCGGAGTCATTCCCATGGAGAGTGCAAGATTGTGTGAGATAACATCGCAGACAACAACGGAAATTTCCATTTCTCTTATCTGTTTCATTGCTGCAGTGGCATCGTCTTCACTCCAAATCGTATAGATGGGAATATCATAATCGAGAAGTTCGCATAAAATGCGGGCATGACTGGTAATGTTTTCATAACCGACGATAGCCATAGGCTGATGAAAATTCTGGGCAAGACGGATAGCGCGAAGGGCATCAAGGCTCCACAGTCCAACGTCATAGACCGGGAGTGTAGTGCGTTCTTTTAGATAAGTAGCGGTACCGCCACGGGAAATAATGGCGTCGTAGTTGAATAAATTTAATTTATCTAATAAAGAATCGACCTCTGTTAAGTTTGCAATATAACAGTCTGCCTGTACCTGATTTTCAGAGAGAAGAACTTCATGGATCAATTCGTTCATGCCGCGATACGGAGAAATAACAAGAAAATGGATGGTTTCCATAAACAACCTCCTGTAGTTTATCTGATATGTTTCATATTAAAACAGAAAATGAGAAAAAACAATGAAAAAATGAATATGTTTCAAAATAAAACAAAATGAAGGATGCAGATTCTGTTTGAACGGAATCAATTTTGGTAGGATGAAGTCATTCAAAGAGAACGAGAGGAGAAAGGAAACGATGAAACATCAGTTGATGATTCCGTCCGTGCTGTATACGGGAGTGGGAAGTATTGCGGAAAGTATCAAAGAAATTATCGAAAAAGAACAGGCAAAAAAGGTGCTTGTTTTTACCGATCAGGGAATTATTGGAGCCGGACTGCTGGATCTGTTATTGGATCCTTTAAAGGATCATGGAACAGCTTATGAAATCTTCAGTGATCTAAGACCGGAGCCGTCTTACGAAGATGTAGAGAAAATCCGCAGACAGGCAGAAAACAGCGAAGGAGATCTGATCGTAGCATTCGGCGGCGGAAGCGTTATGGATGCAGCAAAGCTGGTTTCGATTTTGAAAGGTTCTGACTATTCCGTAAAAGATCTTCTGGCAAATCCGTCACTTGGCAGAAAGCAGATGAAGAGCGTGGCAATTCCGACTACCTGCGGAACTGGATCGGAAGCAACCTGCAATGCGATCGTAGCAGTTCCGGAAGAGGAAGTAAAAAAGGGAATTGTAAACACTGCAATGATCCCGGATTATGTCATTCTGGATGCGCAGGTCATAAAAAAGTTACCGAAGTCGATCGTAGCAGCAACCGGAGTCGATGCATTGGCTCATGTGGTAGAATGTTACACTTCAAAAAAGGCAACTCCATTGAGTAATACCTATGCACTGGCTGGTGCAAAACTGATTTTCGGAAATATCAGAGAGGCATATTGCAATCCGGATAACATGGAAGCAAAAAGCAATATGATGCTCGGAGCTTTTTATGGCGGTGTGGCAATTACCGGAAGCGGAACTACAGCAGTTCATGCATTGTCTTACCCGTTAGGCGGAAAATATCACATTCCACATGGCGTATCCAATGCGATTTTATTCGCCCATGTTATGAAAATGAACAAAGAAGCATGTACGCTGCAGTTAGCGGAAATCTGTGATGCGATCAATCCATCTAAATTTGTGGAGAGCATGGATGCGAAAGCAGATTATGTGATTAGCCAGATTGAAGATATTGTAAAATTCACGGAAATTCCGACAGATTTGTATCGTTTTGGTGTAAAGAAGGAAGACCTGGATTTCCTGGTAGATTCTGGCAGCAAACAGACCAGACTTCTGGTAAACAATCGGAAAGAACTGACTCTGGAAGATATTCGTTCGATTTATCTTCAGGTTTTGTAAAGGAAAAGGGGGACTACAATATGGCACAGTTACCGATTCTGGCAATTACAGCGGGAGATCCGGCAGGATCAGGTCCTGAGATTACGGCAAGGGCATTTGCTCATGACAGTGTTTATGCGATGTGCAGGCCGATTGTCATTGGAGATCCATGTATGATGCAGCAGGCATTATCCTGTACCGGACTGGAACATAAGATTCAGATCCATACGATTGAGAAGGTTCAGGACGCTGTTTATGAGAAAGGTATCATGAATGTCTATGATATGCACCTGATCTCGGATCCGTCTGAAATTGAGCTTGGAAAAATCAGCAGGGAAGCGGGAGAAGCGGCATTTCAATATGTGGTAAAAGCTATTCATCTGGCGATGGCAGATGAAGTAGATGGAACGATCACCAATGCGATCAGCAAAGAAGCAATCAATCTGGCAGGACATCATTATTCCGGCCATACCGAAATCTATGCCGATTATACTGAGACAAAGAAATATTGCATGATGTTAGCACACAATGATTTCCGGGTGGCACATGTATCTACCCATGTTTCTTTAAGAGAAGCCTGCGACCGCTGCAAAAAGGAACGCATTCTTGACGTGATTGAGATGGCAGATGAAGTTTGCCGGGATCTTGGCATCACGGATCCGAAAGTGGCAGTAGCTGGTTTAAACCCGCACTGTGGGGAACATGGAATGTTTGGAAGAGAGGAAATCGAAGAGATTGAGCCAGCCATTGCGGAGGCGAAAGCGAAGGGAATTCATGCAATTGGGCCATGCCCGCCGGATACGGTATTTTCCCAGGCAATTGGTGGATGGTATGATATTGTCGTATGCATGTATCATGACCAGGGACATATTCCAACGAAGGTTCAGGGCTTTGTATACGACAGAGAGAAACAGCAGTGGAATGCGGTTGCGGGAATCAATATTACACTTGGACTTCCGATTGTCCGTGTTTCTGTAGATCATGGAACTGCGTTTGACCATGCCGGAAAAGGGGATGCAAATGAACTGAGTTTGCTCAATTCCATAGAATATGGTTCTAAAATGGCACTTAGCAGGCGAAATAAGATGGGGTAGTCCGTATGGATAAACTCTTGATTATTGCGGATGATTTTACCGGTGCCCTCGATACCGGAATCCAATTTACCAAGATGGGGATCCGCGCAAAAATCGTGACGGATTATCAATATGATTTTCAAAATCTGAAAGAAGAATATCAGCTGCTGGTAGTAAATACAGACTCACGCCCGCTTTCGTCAGAGGAGGCTTATAACAGAGTCTATCATTTGGCTGTGAATGCAAGAAAAGCAGGATTTGAATATGTATATAAGAAAACAGATTCCGGGCTGAGAGGCAATATTGGAGCAGAGATAAAGGCAGTTATGGATGCATACGAAGAAGACACTGCATACTGCATCCCCGCACTTCCGTCTTTAAACCGCATAACCAGAAAGGGTGTGCAGTACATTGATGGAATTCCGGTTCAGGAAAGTGTTTTTGGAAAGGATCCTTTTGAACCAGTATGCAAATCGGATGTAGCCGATGTAATACATATTCAGAATGATATTTCTGTGGAAAAGGTGCCGACTTTTTCTTATGAACAGGTAGTTTGGGAACGAAAAGAGCCGACCGTATTTTTGTTTGATGCAGAAACAGATCATGATATGTACCGGATTGCCGGAAGGTTAAAGGAACATACCAATTATCATGTATGCGCAGGTTGTGCCGGATTTGCTGCAGCCTACGAAGTTTTGCTTGATTTTGAACGCGGGAACCCGCATTATATGCAGCTTTCGGATCGTCTATTGGTCCTGTGTGGAAGTGTGAATGAAATTACCGTGAAGCAGCTTGTTTATGCGAGAAAACATGGATTCGGGGCAGGGCGTTTGCAAAATGGACAGAAATTAGATCCGGCTTATCGGGAATCAGAAGCAGGAAAAGAATTTCTGGATCAGATTTATAAGGAAATCTGTTTAAGTGAGCGTTTTTTGATTGATACCTTAGATGAAACAGGGAAAGAAAGCGCACGTGAGTATGCAGCACGCAGGAATCTGAACAGCAGTCAGGTCCGTTTTGGAATTGCAGATACTCTGGGCTGGATCGCAGCCGGGATGATTGAACGAGGCTGGAATGGAACGTTGTGCATGACCGGTGGAGATACCCTGATGGGCTTTATGCGCCTGACCGGGGTGACAGAACTGGTTCCGGTCTGTGAGATTGGAAAAGGCGCTGTCTTATCTGCCATGTGGTGGCATAACCAGAGAATTCAGGTAATTTCCAAGTCTGGCGGTTTTGGAGAAGAGGATATATTTGAGAAGATGTATGATATGGTTTCTGATCAGGACAGTATTTATCTCAAACATACATTTATGAGGAATAAAGAAACAATTATGAATAGGGGGAACATCAGAAATGAAAAAATGGATGGATTGTTTTGAAGAATATGTCATTGCAGTGTTCATCTGCGCAATGGTTTTATTTGAAACTGCAAATGCAGTACTTCATGTGACCGGATCGAAAGCGGTTGGTCTGCCACAGGAATTTGCAGTTTATTTTTATGTATGGATTGCATTTCTGTCTATGTCTTTTTGTGCAAAAAAAGGATGCGATATTGCAGTAACCATGATTTCAGACCATTACAGCAAGTCTGTGCAAAATATCCTGAAGATGGTCTGCAATCTGATCAATATTGCGGTAAGTGTCTGTCTTTTGGTTGGTGCAGTTGGTTTTCTGGCAAACACTGCAGCAGAAGGAACGTTATCGAAGCTTGCGCAGATTCCGATGATCTATGTCAATGCAGCAGCAGTAGTGGGATTTGGTCTTTGTGTAGTGCGTAACATACAGGCATTGAATCGCATTGTGAAAAGTACGAAAGCATAAGGAGGAGCAAAAATGTTAGCAATCATCTTTATTTCTATGTTAGTTCCCATGCTGGTTATGGGTTTGCCTATGGTTGGCAGCTATGCCATGGCTTTTCTTGTACCGTGTCTTTTATCTGGTCAGGAGGTGTTTCGCCTTTCTGATCTGGTAGGCTGGCTGGCAGCCGGAGCAGGAAAAGATACCTATGTTGCAATTGCATTGTTTGTAATTTCCGGTGAGCTGATGAGCAAAGGACGTCTGACGGAACGTATTTTTGATATTTTTGCTTATTTGTTTGGAAATTTTCGCAGTTGTTTCCCATTGGTAGCTGTCATGACTTCCCTGTTTTACGGAATGATCTCTGGATCTGGAATTGCAGTGGTTGCAGCGGTAGGATGCATGGTTCTTCCGTATCTGGTCGAACTGGGTTACGACGTGGTCTTTTTTGCAGCGATGCTGGCCTGTGCCGGTTCTCTGGGACAGCTGATTCCGCCAAGCGGTGCAATCTTACAGACGGTTGCCATGATGGAGGATGTAAATGCTACAGAGTGCTTTAAAGTAGCGATGGTCATGGGTCTGGTGTGCGGTCTGTTCCTGCTTGTTATGACCATTCTTCATTGCCGTAAGGATGGCGGTGACCGTGCAAAGATTGAAGAGAAAGTAAAAGAACTGAGAGCAAAAGGTTTTGGAAGGGTATTTGCTGACAGCATCTGGGCACTGCTTTGCCCGGCAATCATCCTTGGCGGTATTTTTACCAATATTTTTACTACTGCTGAGGCAGCGGCTGTATCTGTAGTCTATGCGGTTATTGTTTCTCTGTTTATTTACAAAACGGTAAATCCGAAAGAATTATGGAATACGATCCTTGGTTCTGTTAAGGCGGTGGCAAAGCTTGCTATGCTGCTTGCGTTTGCAGTTTCTTTCTCAAAACTTTTGGCGGCATACGGATTAGATGTCGTGATTTCCAATGCTGCATCTGCAGTATTTGCCACAAAGACCTCATTCATTCTGATGAGTGTGCTTTTAATGAGCGTTGCAATGTTAATTATGAACCCGACTGCGATCGTTATTCCGATTGTATATCCGGTAGCGAAGGCTTTTGGTATTGAACTGAATGTATATGCAGCAGGTGTGTCTGGTCTGGGCGCAATCGGTTCCCTGACTCCTCCTTTTGGAATGAGCCTGTATGTTATTGCACCGATCGCAAACAAAGATCCGATGGAAATCTGCCGTAAGGTCATTCCGCTCTGGCTTGGCATGACGATCATTATTTCTATCATTATGCTCTTCCCGGGGCTTGCAACCTGGGCTCTGTAAGAAAGGCAAAGTTTATGAAAAAATTGGTATTTGCGCACCCTTTCTATTTTTATATTTCATCTGCTGCTGGCTGTGATCCTGTAAAAACAATCTATCTCTGCTGTCCACAGCAAGATGCTGCTTCTTTGGAAGGTGCAGAACATTTTGCAAAAAGAACGGGGTGGAAAGAAATTGCAGAGCGTGCCGGGGCAGTTCTGGTGGTTCCTGTGGCTCCTGAAGGGTGGGAGGCTGAAGCGCCCGATTTCCTGTTGAAACTTTATAATGAAACACGAAACAGCTTTAAAAGCCGCAGCGGCAGTGCAATCTGGGGGCGAGGTGGTTCTCTCTGGTGTTGGGAAACGATTCTCTACATAGTTGGCTACAAAGAGGGTGCTGTGTATGCAGGAAATTTTTTGACGTCACACCCGAATTTTGCAGCGGCTGTTTCACTGATAGATGGTCTGCCGGAACATTTTGAGGCGGGAGAAGAGGAATCCAACCATTGGATGGTAAAAAATCCAAAAGATTATTTTGTCAGAAACAGGGATATCCCTGTTTGCCTCTGGGCTTTTTCCTCAGAAAATACGGATAAAATAACAGCACATTATGCTTCTATGTATGACTGCTTTGCGGAAGAAGTTGTCGGTAATATCTGCACACAGGTATACAAAGATTCAAAAAATCAGGCAAACCAAGTACGCATCATCCGGGCAGATTTCCGGGATGAAGCAGAGCGCAGCAGATTTATCTATACGCAGCAGTTTGCGCATGTGATCCGCTGGAAAAACGGTCCGGATGGAACACTTGCCTGGGTGGACAGCAAACAGGATTTTTACAGCAGTACCCGCTTTCTGCGCCATAGCATTTCTATCGCAGGCGTATCATACGATTATTTTGTACATCTTCCAAAAGGAAAAGAAACGGAAAAAAATTTACCGGTTGTATTTAACATTCACGGAAGAGGAGAACCTGCCTGGATGTATGCGGATAAAAATGGCTGGAATGAGTTAGGCGACCGTACGGGTGAGTTTATCGTAGTGACACCGGATTCTCCGGGAAACGGATGGTTTTCTTTGCGGGATGGAATATTGTTCCCTCTTATGATCGAAGAACTGGTGAAACGGTATCAGGTGGATCAAACGCGGATTTACCTCGCTGGTTTTTCAAATGGTGCGGTCATGGTTCGGGAACTGGCGTACCAGCATCCGGAGCTTTATGCAGCTGTTGCGTCCAGCAATGGTCCGGCGGGCGATACCTATAGCATGCATCAGATTGATGAATCAAAGCTGCCGGATTCTTTTGCACCGGAAATTCAGACCAGAATGGATATTTTTGCCGCAGATGGATGGGAGATGCCGATTGCATTCTTTTATGGAGATAATGATCCAACGGTTCAGAAAGAAAAAGATTTGTCTGTTCCATTCTTTCTCAATGTAAATCATTGCGATGCGGATCATGGATTAACCTGTAATGAGAGTAATTATTTTACGAGTGAAAATGGTTATCAGGAAGGAAATCGTTTTTCTACTGTGGCATACAGCAATGATGAAAACGATGTGCGTGTACTGGTGACCCTTATGAAGAATATGCCTCATGGTGCAATCAACGAAGAAACGCAGCTGATCTGGGAATTTTTCAGAAACTTTTGTCGAAAGAAACATGCAAAAAAGGTTGAAAGAACCGGATCGTGATCAGGATTTTGGCTGTCGTTATGATATCATAGGGGTCAAAAGACCTTTTGACCCTAACATCATAGAATCAAAAAATGAAGAAGGATAGAAAAATGGAGTATAAACATATGGGAGGATTAACTCCGGACGGAACCATTTATGTAAATGATGATATGGGAATCCTGGAAGCGATGCTGCCTCCGGGAAAATATGCAACAGCTCATGCACCGGCGCTGTTAGAGCTGGAGAATGGAGATATACTTTGTGCCTGGTTTGCAGGTTCTTTTGAGGGAAGCAAGGATATCAGCATCGTATGTGCGAGAAAAGAACATGGATCCGATCACTGGGAGGAACCGGTGGCAGTTTCCTATGATTCCGAGAGAAGTGAGCAGAATCCGTCTTTATTCCTGGGACCGGATGGAGCAGTATGGTGCATGTATACGGCTCAGTTGGACCGGGTAGAAGGTAAGGATAATATGCAGTTTACTTCGATTATCCGCTGCCAGAAGTCATTTGATGGTGGAAAAACCTGGGGAAAGGCAGAGGTGATCTTCCCACAGGAAGGAAGCTTTTGCAGACAGCCAATCCAGGTTCTTTCCAACGGAAGGTGGATTTTTGGAAACTGGATCTGCACAGATTCTGCCAATGGACTGGAAGGCGATCCAACTGTATTCCGTATTTCCGATGATCAGGGAAGAAGCTGGAAGCAGGTCGAAATGCCAGAAAGCAACGGTGCAGTGCATGCTAATGTAGTGGAACTGGAACCGGGAAAGCTGATTGCCCTGATGAGAAGCCGTTTCGCAGATTTTGTATACATCAGTCATTCTGATGATTATGGGGATACCTGGACCAGACCGGAGCCGACGGTTCTTCCGAATAATAACTCCAGTATCAGTGCGCTGAAACTTCAGAGTGGAAGACTGGCGATTGCGTACAATCCAACCCATGTACCAAATCCGGAATATGGAAAGGTTGCATGGCCGGGACTTCGCTGTCCGGTAGCCGTTGCTCTATCAGAAGACGGTGGCAAGACCTTTCCGCTGGTGCGTCTGATGGAACGCGGTGAGGGATTTTCCGGGGAAGAAAACACTACAAACAATAAGCAGTATGAGTATCCGTATCTGATGCAGGGAAAAGATGGGAGAATGCATCTTGCCTATGCTTATAAAAACAGGATCGGAATTAAATATGTAAGCTTTTGGGAAGAAGATGTTATGGGCTGCAAGCGTGAAAAGGTTGGATTGTACAATCCGACTGCGGCACAGAGCAGATAGGAGCAGGTTATGATCATAGATCGTATTGAGAATATCGGATATTATGAATCCGTTCTTCCCGGACTGAGCAATGGGTTAAAGACCCTGAAACAACTCGCGTCTCTGGAGTCTGGAAGACACGAATTTGAAGGTGGCTTTCTTATGATTCAGGAAGGGGATACCAAACCGATGGAGGAAGGAACTTTCGAGGCACATCGCAGTTATGTGGATGTTCAGATTATGCTGCGTGGATGCGAGGAACTTGCCTGGGAGGAATATCATAAATTAAATTCCGTGATTCCTTATAACGAAGAAAAAGACCAGGAACGTCTGGATGGAGAAAAAAAGCATGTCGTCCTGATTTCTGAGGGAATGTTTTTTGCGGCCTTTCCTCAGGATGGTCACAAAGCGGTTTCTCATACTGTGGAGCAGCATCATTATGTAAAAGCAGTGATGAAACTGCGTATTCCGAAGCAGAAATAAAGACGATACAGAGAGTATAAGATTGGAGGAAAAGAAAATGACAGAGATCAAAGGGATTATTGCTGCGATGCAGACCCCAATGTTTGAAGATGGAAGTTTGAACGAAGCAGAAATGAGAAATCAGATCAATCGTGAGATTGAGGATGGCTGTGATGGCATTTTCTGTCTTGGTACCAATGGTGAATTTTATATTTTAAGTTTTGAGGAAAAAGTCCGCGTGATGGAAATTTTTGTAGAGGAAGCAAAGGGACGTGTTCCGGTATATGCAGGTACTGGCTGTATCAGCACGGCAGAGACCATTGCCCTGTCGAAAAAGGCACAGGAGATTGGCGTAGATGTTTTGTCGGTGATCACTCCATATTTCGCAGCAATCAGCCAGGACGAGCTGTACGCACACTACAAAGCAGTTGCTGAGGCAGTAGATCTCCCGATCGTTATGTATAACATTCCAGCGCGTACTGGTGCTGCACTGGCTCCTGCAACCGTAGGAAAGCTGGCAGATATCAAAAACATTGCCGGTGTTAAGGATTCCAGCGGAAACTTCAATAACATCCTGCAGTATATTGCGGCAACAAAAGACAAGGATTTTGCAGTGCTTTCCGGCAACGATGCGCTGATTCTGTATACCCTGATGGCGGGAGGGAAAGGCGGAATCACTGCAATTGCAAATATCCTTCCGGAGATCATGGTAAGTATTTATCAGAAATACCTGGCAGGTGACATTGAAGGGGCGAAAGCAGCACAGGCATCTATTGCACCGATCCGTGACTGCTTCAAGTATGGCAATCCGAATTCAATCGTAAAATGTGCCACCAACCTGATGGGGCATCCGGTGGGACCGTGCAGAAAGCCGTTTGGCATGGTGGGAGAAGATGCGAAAAAAGCAATTCTGGATGTGATCAATACATACTATGCGGATTATAAAAAGAAGTAAAGAAAGATAAAGCATTGTTGTAGGAAAATGTTCTAAGAAAAAAGGCTTTTTACTGATGAAAATTGGTAAAAAGCTTTTTTTGTGGTATGATAAAAATGGAAAAGAACTGATACAAGAAAAACTGATAATCAGAGAGAATAGATATTTGGAGGAAATCATGACAAACGAAGGGAATGTTCCGGCTGATAAACCGGTATACTATATTTTAGATAACTGTACCCGCTGTGGACGCTGCGCCCAGAAGTGTCCGCTTCACGCGCTGGTTCCGCGCCAGGGGCATTACCGGATCGATCTGCGTTTTTGTGATGGCTGCGGAATCTGTTATGAGATCTGTCCGATCGGGGCGGTGGACAAGGGAAGCGAAGCGGATCAGTAGTGAGAAAATGAACGGAAGCAGGGCTGGAAGTTAGCAGAAAAAGCAAATTGGAATTCTTTGCGGTTGCCTGAGGCTATGAGCCCTGCCGCATGGAACACATCAAGGCATACTGGCCGGAAAACAACAGTGTCGGTTCCGGACAGGTGCTGCACTGTCCTTACATGGCAGCAGATGCCCGCCTGGTGGTGAAGGAGATGACATGGCAGACGGAGCGGAAACAGGAACTGGACGAGTACGAGAAAGCCGCGCTGGATGAATGGGAAAGTGGATTGGGACCGGAAAATAAAACTTCACAATTTCAAAGCCTTTCTTTTGGGAACATTTGTAAAGTTTATTTGTTACAATGAACTTAAAAGAAAACCCAAAGAGAGGATGAGGATCATGAAACAGGAACTGTTGAAAATCATGAAGGAAAGACGCTCTGTGCGCAGTTATAAAAAGGATCTTATGATCCCGGAAGATGTATTGCAGGAGATTCTGGAGACTGCAACTTATGCACCGACAGGCGGTGGGAGACAGTCACCGGTCATCATTGCAGTTACAGATAAAACCATGCGAGATCACATTGCGCATCTGAACGCGAAGATCATGGGAGATGAGAATGCAGATCCGTTCTATGGAGCACCGGCTATTGCGTTGGTTCTGGCAGATGGCAGCAAGAGCACTTGGGTGGAAGATGGTACAAACGTACTTTGCTATCTGATGCTGGCAGCAAAAGCATGTGATGTTTCCAGTGTATGGGTACACAGGGAAAAAGAAATTTTTGACAGTGAAGAAGGAAAGAAGCTTCTGAAACAGTGGAATCTTCCGGAAAACTTAAGAGGTGTCGGTGCAGTGGCACTTGGATACCTGGAAGGCGAGGAGCCGAAAGCAGCTCCCCGCAAAGAAGGTTATATCGTAGAAGTACGTTAAAACCGGACCTTAAATTTATAAAGATAGACAGCGGCCTCCAGCAGGAAATGATCATTCCTGTTATGGAGGTCTTTTTTTGTAATTTCCTGGATACTCTTGATGCGGTACGCAATGGTATTGTAATGCGTAAACATTTCTTCTGAGATTCTTTTTACATTTCCGGCATATTCAAAATAATAATCCAGAGTCTTTAAGAGATCTGTGTGTTTCTGGTAATCGGTTTCAATCAGCGGACCAAGCAGTTCCTGGACGAATAGGCTGGTTTCTTTTTCTGGGTCCGCAGCGTACAAAAGACGTAACAGACCGAGATTTTCAAAATCAAGAACAGTCTGTTGGTTCAGCAGCGCAGTGCGCAGTGCGGTGCGGGCTTCAGTATCGCTCTGGACGATTCCGCGGATACCCGGGTGAGGGCGGCCACAGCCGGCAGAAATATGAAGATCCGGATATTCCTGGGCAAGTGATGTGATCAGCTTTGGAATATGGTGTGATAAATGTTCCAGATCAGAACTGGATGCAGGGGCGTTCAGCAGGATCAGGTAATCATCGGAAGTAGGGACAATCCGTACGTCCAGTCCCAACCTTGAAAAAACAGAACGGATATTGCCCATAAGGAGTGTGTGCTGAAAATTTTTTTTATATTGATTTTTTTCATCCTGAATCTGTGTTTTTAAACGCAGAATTAGGTGGTTGTCAGCGAGTGTGAGCTTAAATTCATCGGCGCGGGTTTGTTCAAGCTGATGGTCTACGATAGGGTCTGATAGAAGATGGAGTAGAAAACTGGTGAAAAGAGAATCTCCCTGTTCCCGGACACTTTGTTCCCGCGTGATTTCCAGTGGAATGGCGGTGAGAACCTGCGATAAAAGCTCCGGGGGAAGCGCCGGAGACTGGGTCGGGTTGCAGATATAAAGGCAGCCGTAGGAGTGGTCCCCTAATGTCAGATCGTGCGCCTGGGAGCGCTGGATAAGTGTATTGATCATCTGAGATTCGGAGTCTGCCTTAAAATCGCTGCGGTCTTCTTCCTTAAGAAAGATACTGTGGCGGTTGTTGACGCTGTCTACAATGAGGATACTGCCGCCGGTAAGCTGGGAAATCATGAAAGCAATCTCATCTAGATTGGCTCCCTCGGTGATGGTCTGGGTCAGCATCTGGTTTACAGAAAGGGTATTTCGCAAAAGCGCAGTCCGGCGACGGGTCAGTTCGTCGGAAAGTACCTGGGTAATACGGGAAAACTGCATGTCGGGCGGAAGTACAATGAGCGGAAAGCCAGCTTCATTGGCTTGTTGGATCATAATGGGGGGAACAACGTTGTCGAGGTATTGTGAAGGTTTGATGCAGAATGCGGCCATCTGGTTTTGCACTAAAGTAGGAATATAGGCATTCATGGCATCAGGGTCCTGATAGACAGAAAAACAGGTGGATATCATCAGTTCACCCGGGGAAATCCACTGTCCGTAATCAGGGTTGTCGCTTAAGTTAATGCCGGAAACAGTGCGGTTTAACCCACTTTCACCGGCAGCAAGATAGCTGGTCGAAAAAATAGGGAGTTTTAAAAGCTCCTTTACGGTTGGGTAATAGGCTTCTTCAATATAGTAGTTCATCTGGGCTTCCTCCATTCAAAATTGAAACGCTTACCAAAAGTATAAGAAGTTTATTGTGAACAGTCAACATAGAAAATGACAAAATTAGTGATTATAATATGAAACATAACAAAGATAAAAAACAAAGCAAACAAAAAATATTGTGAAGAGTTCACAAGACGGAGAAGGGAGGAGTGGAAAATGAAGGTGCGGGTTCGGATCTGCAGCCGCTTATACGAAGCGCTGTCGGAACAGACATTGGAAGGAACTTTACATTCCTGTTTTCACAGAGCCATGAATATGGCATATGAAAACGGCCTGGTTACCTTTCTTGCAAAAGAAAAGAGCCTTCAGCCTTTTTCCCTAAATCTCGACTGGAGCGGTGATTTCATGTTTGTGAAAGAACTGGTACGTTCCAGGGGAACAGAAATGCGGTTAAATCTGCAGGGGCTCTGGATTGGAACTTATCAGGTGTTTGAGTTTGAAACGTTTGAGATTCTGAATCTGAAGAAAAGGCAGAGTGAGATCCTGAATCCGGCGGCAGCCAATTTCATCCGAAGTTTTCTTTCACATCAGGAGGAAAAAGGAATTCATGGGTTAATTGAAGGAAGAACAGAGGATGTGTTTTCCGCTTTTCTTGCATCGAGGATCGAAGCCTTTCGAGAAGCAGTGCAGAATGGAGAACGGGAAACAGCGGTGTATGCGGCAGGGCAGCTGGCTGGAGGAGGGCCGGGCCTGACACCTTCTTCCGATGATTTTCTCTGTGGCTATATAGTATCGTGGCCAGAGAATTATCCCTGGGAAGGGTTTGCGGAAACAGTCACCGGTGCAGCGGCATCCAGAACAAACGATGTCAGTGGATCTTTGTTGAAACATGCGGGCGAAGGAATGTTTTCAGAGGATGTTCTTGGTCTTCTGGAAGGATTTGCAAACTGCGACACAGAACAGATTCGCACAGCTCTGAAACGTGTTGCCTGTTTCGGAAGCAGCTCGGGATGTGATTTCCTGACCGGCATGTATTATGGAGTTATCGATAGCAATAAGATGGGAGGAAACAGATGTGGTAAAGCTTGAAATCAGAAAAAACACCTATTACGATTCAGTAACCCTGATGATCATCTCGAAAGATGTAAAAAATCTGTCAGGTGTTTCCGAAGCACTGGTAGGCATGGGAACGGATCTGAACCGTGAGATTGCGGGAAATCTTGGCTTAGATGCAGACGGCTTTGAGGATGTAACCGCAAATGACTTTTTTGTGGCAGCAGATTGTGATGACGAGAACTGCTTCAAAAAAGTAGTGGAAAAGGTAGATGAACTGCTGAACAAGAAAGCAGAAAAAAGCAAGGCAGAGTATTTCCCGCCGACTCTGGATGGAGCCATAAAAGTGGAAAAAAATCTGAACATGGCAGTGATTTCAGTTCCGGGACGTTTTGCGGCAGATGTTGCAAAAGACTGCCTGGATCGTGACATCAACGTTATGCTGTTCAGTGATAATGTCACCATCGAGGAAGAAAAAGCACTGAAAGAGTACGCAGTATCCAAAGAACTCCTGATGATGGGTCCAGATTGCGGAACCGCAGTTATCAATCATGTACCGCTTGCATTTGCAAATGTGATTAAGCCTGGAAAAATCGGTCTTGTGTGTGCATCCGGAACCGGTGCGCAGGAAGTTTCCACTATTATCGACCAGCTTGGTGAAGGTGTTTCCCAGCTCCTCGGAACTGGTGGAAGAGATTTAAAGAGTGAGATTGGCGGAATCATGATGAAGCAGTGCCTGAACGCACTGATTGAAGATCCGAAGACAGAGATTATTGTGCTGGTGTCTAAACCGCCGGCAAAGGATGTGGAGGATCAGATTTTAAAGATTGCTGCTAATGCTGGCAAGCCGGTTGTAGTCTGCTTCATTGGTGGTGACGCAGAGAAAATTAAAAAAACCGGATTATATGCAGCAGTATCCCTGGAAGATGCAGCGCATAAGGCAGTGGCACTGGCAAAAGGAGAGGCCGTATCGGATTTTGAAGATTTCACCATGGGCCTTGAGAAAGCGGAAGCGCTGGCCGCAGAGGAAAGAGCCGGCATGATCCAGGGGCAGAAATATGTGAGAGGCCTTTATACCGGCGGAACCATTTGCGATGAGGCAATGAAACTTCTGATCGGAAGTATGGGACATATTTATTCCAATATCCCGCTGAAAGCGGAAGATAAACTGGAAAACGCAAGAAATGGAAAGTCACGGGAAAATACTTTCCTGGATTTCGGAGATGATGAGTTTACTGTTGGCCGTCCGCATCCGATGATTGATCCATCCCTTAGAGCAGAGCGTGTGGTCGAGGAGGCAAAGGATCCGGAAACCGCTGTGATCCTGGTAGACTGTGTGATTGGCTATGGTTCCCACGAGGATCCGGCAAAGGATTTATCCGATGCGATTCGGAAGGCAAAGGAACTGGCAGCAAAAGAAGGCCGTTACCTGTCTGTGGTAGCTACTGTATGCGGCACAGAGGGTGATCCGCAAAACCGTACAGCAACATCTCTCCAACTGGCAGGAGCAGGGGCAATTGTACTTCCGTCCAATGCACAGGCAGCGAGATTTGTAGAACTGATCACGAAAAATCTGTAGGGGAGGAGGAAGAACATGAGCAAGGTAAATGAGTTATTTGAGAAAGAATTATGCGTAGTCAATTTCGGTATTGAGTCTTTTTATCAGGACCTGAAAAAGCAGAATGTCAAATCGGTCCATGTTGCGTGGAAACCGGTGGCTGGCGGAGATAAAAAGATTGCCGGTTATTTAAAACAGTTAAAGGATCCGAATCTGGCAGAGAAGATCGCAGCCGCAAACAAGGAGGCACTTCGCAGAATCCTTGCGGCTCAGCCGGCGCTGGTAGGAATGTCAACTGCCGGAGAAGCAATTCCTGGCATGACCAAAACGACGATCCTTCATGCTGGCCCGCCAGTGAAGTGGGAGGACATGTGCGGTCCTATGAAAGGCGCTGTTATGGGCGGCCTGATCTATGAGGGACTGGCAAAGGATATGAAGGAAGCGGAAGAGCTGGCCGGAAGCGGAAAGATTACCTTTGATTCCTGCCATCATCACAATGCAGTAGGTCCGATGGCTGGTATTGTTACTTATTCTATGCCGGTATGGCATGTGGTAAACAAAACTTTCGGAAATGATGCGTACTGCACTATGAACGAAGGACTTGGAAAGGTACTGCGGTTTGGAGCTTGTGATGAAGAGGTATTTGACCGCCTGAGAAAGATGGAAAAGGTTTATTATCCGGTACTGAAAGAAGCACTGGAAATCCATGGCGAGATCGATATGAAAGTTATGATTGCGCAGGCTCTGCAGATGGGAGACGAGGGGCACAACAGAAATAAGGCTGGCACGTCCTTGTTTATCCGTGAGATCCTTTCGGATGTTTACAAGACCCATTTTCCGCTGGAGCAGCAGCAGGAGGCAATTGCATTTATCAATGGAAATGACCATGCATTTCTGAATCTGTCTATGCCGTCCTGTAAAGCTACGATGGATCCGACTCTGGGAATTCCGTACAGCACCATTGTTTCTACCATGTGCAGAAATGGTGTGGAATTTGGCATCCGGATTTCCGGACTTGGCGCAGACCAGTGGTTTACGGCACCGTCCGAATATATCCGCGGTCTTTATTTCCCGGGATATTCCGAAGCGGACGCAAATCCGGATATCGGAGATAGCTGTATTACAGAAACAACCGGAATTGGCGGATTCTGTATGGCAGCTTCACCAGCTATCGTACAGTTTGTAGGAGGCCAGGTTCAGGATGCGATCAACTACTCTTCTCAGATGTACGAGATTACAGAAGGGGAAGGAAATGCCTATAAAATTCCGGTACTGGACTTCAGAGGCAGCGCAACTGGAATCGACATTGTAAAGGTTTTGGAGACTGGAATCCGCCCGATCATCAATACTGGTATTGCTCACAAGGATTACGGCGTTGGACAGATTGGAGCAGGTCTTGTAAATCCGCCGGAAGGCTGTTTTACAAAAGCCATCGAAGCATGCGCAAAAGCATGGACAAACTAGATAATAAAAATATTTATATATTAAGGAGGATTTATAATTATGAGTAAGTGGTCTGACATCAAAATCTACGATTTAAGTATTCCGATTGGAATCAGTACTCCGCCGTGGCCAACCTATGAGCCGCTTCAGGTGAAGTATTTCAAGCGTCTGGCACCGAATGGAGCAAACGGACAGCTTGTGACCCATTCCAATCATGTAGGAACCCATCTGGATGGCCCGCGTCATTTCGACACCGCAGGAAGAGATATTGCAGCTCTGGAATTAACCAAGCTGTGTGCACCGGGTGTTGTAGTTGATTTGTCTGATATGGCAGAGGATTTCGGCATCTATACCCCGGAAGATATCGAGAAGCGCGTTGAGGTACGTGAGGGAGATATCCTGATCATCAACACTGGTTATCATAAGTATGGATTTGACCAGCCGGAGGCAGATGAGCGCCGCTATATGCTGCGTCACCCGGGTCCGTCTCTTGATTTTATCAAGTGGGTACGTGAAAAGAAGATTAAATGGCTGGGAGTTGACTGCGGTTCCGCAGATCATCCGATGAATACTAAGATCCGTGACTGGGAGCCGATGGAGGCTGAAAAGTGCGACGCTATTTTCCGCAAGAAATATGGCAAATCCTTAAATGAGATTTATCCGTGGCCGGAGCATTACCAGGCAATGCATTTAGAGTTGTTTGGCCAGCCGTATGAGGCAATCCATGCAGAGTGCATGGGAGGTGAGATCGATAAGTTGTCCAACAAGCGTGTTGTAATCGGATGCTTCCCGTGGAAGTTCCAGGATGGAGAAAGCTGCATCAGCCGTATCGTGGCATTCGATGGTTTCGAGGATGTATAAAGAACAGTAACAGGCCGGTTCAGAGGGTTTCGTGGGGAACCCTCTGAACGAAAAGGAGGAGTCTGTATGGGGACAACGCTATATAAAAATGCTGACTGGATCATTACCATGAACGAGAAAAGAGAGAAAATCCGTCATGGTGATCTGCTGATTTCAGGAAAAGAAATTCTGGATGTAGGAACGGATCTGGAGAAAAAATATGAAGGAACATTAAAGATTGACCATGTGGTAGAGGCAGAAGGCACGGTGATTCTTCCGGGTTTTGTAAATGTGCATCATCATACATGGCAGTCTCTGATCCGCAATATCCAGGCAACAAGAGGACTGAAGCTGGAACCGTGGCTGACTGTTATGTATGAGATCTATAAAGATCTGAATACGGATGTGGCTCGTGCTGGTGTTTATTCTGGTCTGGGAGATATGCTTAAAACTGGATGTACGACATCCAATGATCTTTGGTATCCGCATCCTGTGGGAGTAAAATATCTGGTTGACGCGGAAATTGAGGCCGCGGCAGAAATTGGAATCCGTTTCCATCCGACCAGAGGATTCCACTCTGTACCTAGCAGTATTGTACCGCCAGAAGTTGTGGATACAAAAGAGAGTGTTGTGGAAGACACGATCAGACTGGTGAAAAAATATCATGACCGGTCCCGTTTTTCCATGTGCCAGGTTGGCATCGCTCCGAGCATTGCCCAGTATGAAACGGAAGATATCATTGAAGCTGTAGTAGATCTGGCAGAAGAGTATGACATTATGGTTCACGGTCATCTGGCAGAGAGCCAGCATGAGGTGGAATATACGCTGAAGACTTGGGGTTGCCGGCCATTTGAGTGGTTTAAACGGCACCGTTTGCTTGGCAAACGGTTTTATTTTGCCCACTGCATTCATTTGAATGAAGAAGAAATCGCACAGATGGCAGAGACCGGAACCGGAGTGGCACATTGCCCGATCTCTAATATGCTTTTAAGTTCCGGTGCATGTCCGGTGCCTTCTTATCTGGAACACGGTCTCACAAGAATTGGTCTTGGTGTAGATGGAGCTGCCAGCAGCAATTCATCGAATATGCTGGAGGAAATCCGGTGCGCATATCTGTTAAATCGTCTTACCTGGGGTGATAAGGCGGCAACACCGGATGATTATCTGTATATGGCAACGGCAGGCGGAGCAAAAGTTCTTGGACGGGATGACATCGGTTATCTGGCACCTGGAATGGCAGCAGATTTCGCCCAGATGGACTGGAATCAGCTGACTTATGCAGGCGGATGCTATGATCCGGTGGCATGCATTGTAGAGAGCGGCGATCCTCGTCTTGTTAAAAATGTAGTAGTAAATGGGGAATTAGTAGTATCTTCTGGAAAACTTACAAAGGTAAGCGAAGAGGAGAAGCGTGACTACGTAAACCAGGTAGGAAAAGATCTTCTCACCAGGGCATCCGCAAGGATTGAAAGTCTGAAAGAGGATATTGGTTAGCAAAAATGTTGAATCATGTAAAATAATGGAGGTTTACATATGCTGGATATTAAGATTACGAACGCAAAAACAAGAAATACCGGAAAAGAACTAGTTGAGATCGGAATTGAGAACGGAAAGATCACGGCAATCGCGTCTGCAGTAGAGGGCGAGGCAAAGCAGGTTATCGATGCAAAAGGAAACCTGGTAACCGAGTCCTTTGTAAACGGACACCTTCATCTGTGTAAGGTTTATACTCTGGAAATGGCCGGACAGGCTGCATTAAAAGAGTACAACGACAATAACATGGGCGGTGCTATGACTTCCATCGAGAGAGCAGCAGATTTCAAGGCATGCTATGATGAAAAGTGGATCATTGAGAATGTCCGTAAGGCATGCGATCTTGCTGTGAAATACGGCAATACCCATATCCGCGCATTTGCAGATGTGGACAGCAAAGCCAGACTGGAAGGCGTAAAAGGTGTTATCCGTGGAAGAGAGGAATATAAGGACCGCCTGGATATTCAGGTCGTTGCATTTCCGCAGGATGGTGTTGCCAGAGAGCCGGGAGCAAAAGAACTGATCAAACAGGCTATGGATCTTGGTGCCGATGTAGTAGGCGGAATCCCGTGGATCGAGTTCACTGAGGAAGAGGAGTTAGACCATGTAAATTCTATGTGTAACTACGCAAAAGAGTATGACAAAGACATTTCCATGCTTCTGGACGATGTAGGTGATGCAGAGGAGAGAACCCTGGAGATGTTATGCAAAAAGGTCATCGAGATGGGCTGGCAGGGAAGAGCAACCGCACAGCATTGCCGTGCCATGGAGCTGTATCCGGAGAACTACTTCAGAAAGCTCGTTTCCCTCTTAAAGAAAGCCCAGATTGGTGTGGTATCCGATCCGCATACCGGTCCGCTGCATGCAAGAGTCAAAGACCTTCTGAAGGCAGGCGTGCCGGTTGCTCTTGGACAGGATGATATAGCAGATGCTTACTATCCATACGGTGAGTGCAATATGCTTCAGGTAGCTTTCCTGGCAAGCCATTTGCTCCACATGGTAAGCTTCGACGACATGGAGCTGCTTTACGACATGATCACAACAAGCGCCGCAAAGGTTCTTGGAATCAAAAACCATGAACTGAAAGAAGGCGGAGATGCAGATCTGGTAGTACTTCAGGATGAGGATGTATACCATGCAATCTGGCATCACACAGCACCGGCTTATGTTATTAAGAACGGCGTTGATATTACCGTAAAGTAACAGCTTCAAAAAGGAGAAGCATATGGAAAATAAGAAAGGAAGATTTGCAGAGATTGCGTATGTCCTGGGAATAATTCTGTGCCCACTGGGGGTCTGCCTGTCGGCGAAAAGCGGATTTGGCGTGTCAATGGTAGTTGCACCGGCCTACGTGCTTTATTTGCGTATTTCAGAAACAATTCCCTGGTTTACTTTTGGAAAATCAGAGTATATCTTTCAGGGATTGCTGCTGATCGTGCTGGCCTTTGCTGTGCGGCGCTTTAAGTGGAAGTATCTGTTATCTTTTGTTACGGCGTTTATTTACGGAAATATTTTGGATCTGTGGTATGTTGTATTAGGTTCGGAACAGTATACCGTATACTGGCAGCGCGGAATGGCTTGTGTTTTTGGAATTCTGATCACTTCACTGGCCATAGCTTTTTTCCTGAGAACGTATCTTCCTCAGGAAGCTTATGAAATGTTCGTAAAGGATGTAACGGATACGTATCAGAAAGATATGACAAAAGTGAAATGGCTGTTTGATCTGTCAGCGCTTTTGATTGCAGTAGTTCTTATGCTGGTGTTATTCCGCCGGTTTGCTTTTAATATGGTCGGATTAAACACAGTTCTTGCAACAATCGTAAATGCTCCGCTGATCGGCTTTTTTGGAAAAATGCTGGATCGTGCCGGAAGTTTTGATTCTTTATTCCCGGAGTTTTACCAGAAATTTCAGAAGATTATGAATTAAAAGTGAGAGCTGCCTTATAAACAGGGCGGCTCTACTTGTAAAATCTTAGAACCAGGAAACTGGAAACTTTTGGGCAGAACGAGGTGAAAATTGTGAAAAAAATATTTGATGCACTGGTAGATGGCAGTGTGGCATTAATCAGCCGTTTTCTTCCGGATGCGTATATTCTGGTGCTGCTTCTTACGGTAATCCTGTTTGTGGTTGCGGTTCCAGTTACAGGAATTGCGCCGGCAGAGGGAATTACCGTGGCGGATCGGCTGGTGAATCTGGTGTACGATGGCTGGTATGGCGGTTTCTGGAATCTTCTTGGCTTTGGGATGCAGATGGTTCTGATTGTGGTGACGGGAACGATGTTTGCCAATACAGAACCGGTTCACCGCATCATCGTAAAGATTGCGTCTATTCCGAAAACTCCGAGACAGGCACTGCTTTTAGTTTCCGCAGTGGGTATGGTCGCGTATTTTTTACAGTGGGGAGCCGCTTTGATTGTATGCGCGGTCCTGGCACAGGAAGTGGCAAAGCAGGTAAAGGGAATTCATTATCCGCTTCTGGTAGCGGCCGCTTATGTTGGAAACGCGTTTTGCCTGGTAGGAATATCCGGAACGATTGCACTCAATGTTGCCGGAGGCTGGACATTCGATGGGGTATGGAGTACAACGGGAATTCCATTTCGTGAAACGGTATTTGCGCCATACAACCTGTTTATTTATCTGGTAGGAGCAATTGTGCTGTGCCTTTTGATTACGGCTATGCATCCGTCTCCTGAAAAAACAAAAACTGTGGATCCGGCAATCTTCGCTGAGGAGACGGTGGAAAAACAGTACAGGCCACGCAGTGAGATGACGCCGGCTGAAAAGTTGGAAACATCTGTACTTTTAAATGGTCTGATTGCGTTTATTGGCTTTTTCTGCGTAATCTGGAGTTTTGTAGATTCTCTTTATATCAAAAAACAGTCATTTTCACTTTCTATTAACCAGGTGAATATGATCTTTCTGTTTGCATCGATCGCAATGTATAAAACTCCTGTACGTACGGTAGCGGCAGTAAAAAAATCTCTGGGCGGAGCGGTTGGCGTTGTGCTTCAGATGCCGTTTTATGCCGGAATTGCCGGATTGATCAGCTATCACGGCGGTTCAACCGGTGTTTCCATCGCACAGGTGATTGCCGGATTTTTTGTACATATTTCCAATGTGCAGACCTTTCCGCTCTTCACTTGCCTGAGCGCGGTGATCGTAAAGCTGTTTGTACCAAGCGGCGGAGCCCAGTGGGCGGTTCAGGGGCCGATTGTAATGCAGGCGGTCCAGAGCTTTATGCCGGCTGTGTCGGAAGGAAAGGCAGCAATGGCACTTTCCTGGGGCAATTCCTGCTGTAATCTGCTTCAGCCGTTCTGGCTGATTCCGGTGCTGGAAGTCGCAAAACTGAAAGTCAGGGATGTTATGGGATATTGTGTGATTTGTCTGCTGGCACTTCTGGTGATTATATCCGTAGGATTACTATTTTTATAAAAACGAATGGAGAAGAATTATGGGAAAACGAATTGTGATAGCTCTGGGAGGAAATGCACTTGGTAAGACAATTTCCGAGCAGGCAGAGGTAGTAAAAGGAACTGCAAAGGCCGTAGCCGGACTGGTTCGGGCCGGTCATCAGGTTGTAATTTCACATGGAAATGGACCACAGGTCGGAATGATCCAGAAGGCAATGACTGCTTTGCATAAGCAGGATCCGGAGCATTATGAGCTTTGTCCGCTGTCTGTGTGCACTGCAATGAGCCAGGGCTATATCGGACTGGATCTGCAGAGGGCACTGCGCAATGAACTCGAGAAATGTGGAATTTTAAAGTCCATCACAACCATTCTTACGCAGGTGGAAGTAAATCCAAATGATGATGCGTTTAAAAATCCATCTAAGCCGATTGGTGCGTATGTCACCGAAGCAGAGGCAGAAGTTCTGAGAAAAGAAAGAGGATTTGAGTTTGCGGAGGATGCAGGAAGAGGCATCCGCAGAGTTGTTCCGTCTCCAAAGCCGCAGCAGATTCTGGAACTGGAATCGATCCGGAAAATGGTAGAAGACGGACAGATTGTGATTGCCTGCGGAGGCGGAGGCGTTCCGGTAGTAAAAGAGGAAGACGGATATTTTGGAACAGAAGCCATTATCGATAAAGACTTTGCTTCAGAAAAACTTGCGGAAGAGTTAAATGCAGATTACCTGATTATTTTAACAGCTGTTGAAAAAGTTGCGATTTTTTACGGCACACCAAGGCAAAAATGGCTGGAGCATATGAGTGTAAGAGAAGCAGAATTTTATATAGAGGATGGGCAGTTTGCTCCGGGCTCCATGCTTCCGAAAGTAGAGGCAGCGGTCGCCTTTGCAAAATCCGGTCATGGAAGAAAGGCTTTGATTACGCTTCTTGAAAAAGCGGAAGAAGGAATTGAAGGCCGGACTGGAACAGAAATATCTATGGTTTAATAAAGAACAGGAAGATTTAAAATGGGAAGGGAGAGATTTTATGTATAATCCAGAACAGCCGGTTTTTGAAGAACAGCCTGAATCAAATATTGAAATTGCATATGGAATTGAGGATGTGCCAAAACCATGCTGGAAGGCCGTTCTTTTTGCATTGCAGATTACTCTGGTAGATTTTACACCGTTTATGTGGGCAGCAGGGTTTGCCTCTTTAGCAGGAATTGACCAGCCGGATTTTGTTCCGACGTTGCTTTGCGCATGTTTCTTCTGTATGGGAATCTGCACATTTTTACAGACAACGGTAGGTAACCGCCTTCCCATTGTTCAGGGATCCTCTTCCGCACTTATGTCATCCATGGGAAACATTGCGGCTGTTTACGGTCTGCCAGCAGTGTGGGGAGCCTCGCTGATTGGAGGTTTGATTCAGACAATCCTCGGAATTACAAAGACAGTAAGCAAGGTAAGAGCTTTCCTTCCTCCGGTAGTAGTTGGTTCTGTGGTGACAGCAATTGGGTTTGTCGCAGCGAGAATCGCGGTTCAGTGGACTTTTTCCAGACAGGAACCATTATATCTGGTTCTTGCGCTGATTTCGTTTTTGTTGGCGCTTATACTGAAATTTAAAACGAAAGGAATGGTATCCCAGGGCTTTATCCTTATTACGGTTGTTATCGTCGGAGTTGTGGTTTCTTCATTTCTGGGAATTTTTGACTGGAATGCAGTTTATGCCGCACCGTGGATAAAGATTCCACGTTTATTTCCATTTACAGGGCTGTCAGGACAGCCAAACGCAGTAATCACGTTTACGGCAGCGGCCATTATTGGTGGATTCAGCGGCTATATGGGAGCTATTTTTGAATCTGTCGGGGATTATGCGGCAACCTGCGCAGCCTGTGATGAGGTTTACCGTGTGAAACATATTGATAAAGGAATCATGGCCAGCGGACTTGGCTGCATGATTACAGCCCTCTTTGGAGGCTTGCCGTGTACTTCCTACACACAGAATATCGGCATTGTTGCAGCTACCGGCGTGGCATCCAGGCGGGTAACCCAATATGCAGGTGTTTTATTCCTGTTGTATGGCTTTTGCCCGAAAATGGCATATATTCTTGCCGGAATTCCGAAACCGGTTATTGGGGCAGTGTTCCTGATCTCTGCGGCTTCCATTATGTTTTCCGGAATTGACTCCATTGTGTCATCACCGAGAACTCTGAGAAACACGCTGGTAGCAGGGATTACTCTGACGCTGGCAGTTATGCTTCCGTATCAGTGCACTTCTACTTATAAAGAGTGGGCAGACAGCCTTCCACCATTTTTAAATATGTTGTGCACCTCACAGGTTTTTATTGCTGTACTTTGTGGTGTGGGACTGAATATATTGCTGAATTTTGTTTTACGGGATAAAGAAGAATAAAAGAATGTGGTACGTTGTACGTGCTGCTAAGGAGAAGACCATGATTCAGAAATTAATTGAAAAGATTCAGAAAACAAAGGCACCGATCTGTGTTGGACTGGATCCGATGTTAAATTATATTCCGGAATATATTTTAAAGAAGTCCTTCAGAGAGTTTGGTGAGACGTTAGAAGGAGCAGCAGATGCTATCTGGAATTTTAATAAGGAGATCGTGGATCATACCTGGGACCTGATTCCGGCTGTGAAGCCACAGATTGCCATGTACGAGCAGTTTGGTATTGAAGGATTGAAGGCATATGACAGGACTGTGAAATATTGCCATGAGAAAGGCCTTGTGGTTATTGCTGACGCAAAACGCGGCGATATCGGTTCTACCTCAGCAGCATACGCATCAGCTCATCTGGGCAGAGTGAAAGTTGGAAACAATAGTTGTTCTATATTCAATACAGATTTTATTACTGTGAACCCGTATCTGGGAAGTGACGGAGTAAAACCTTTTATTGATGTTTGCAATGCAGAGGATAAAGGCATTTTTGTGTTGGTAAAAACCTCGAACCCCTCCAGTGGGGAGTTTCAGGATAGGCTGATTGATGGTAAACCGCTTTATGAGCATATTGCTGACAGGGTGGTCGAGTGGGGCAGGATATCTATGGATGGCGCATACAGTAATGTCGGAGCGGTCGTAGGAGCAACCTACCCGGAGATGAGCGTTATTTTAAGAAAACTCATGCCCAAAACCTATTTCCTGGTACCTGGTTATGGTGCACAGGGCGGTACAGCAAAAGATTTAAAGAATTGTTTCAATGAAGATGGACTTGGAGCAATTGTCAATTCTTCACGCGGCATTATTGCAGCGTATCGTCAGGAGAAATACGCAAAGTTTGGTGCAGAGCACTTTGCAGAAGCATCCAGACAGGCAGTTGTTGATATGGCTGCAGATATTAACAGTGTTCTGTAAGACAGAGCAGGGCACAGCAGTGTACAGAGGAGAAAACAAAATTTTATTTTTCAGTGGAATGTGGTAGAATTAAAAGAAAAATCATAATTTATGAAATTTGAGGACACACCTATGACACTGACACAGCTAAAATACATCGTAGAGACCGCGAAGGCCGGGAGCATCAGCAGGGCAGCTGAAAAGCTGTATATTTCCCAGCCCAGTCTGACGGCAGCTATCCGGGAACTGGAGCATGAGTTTGGCATTACCATCTTCCAGAGAACCAACAAGGGAATTATCCTGACTTCGGAGGGTGAGGAATTTCTCGGCTATGCCAGACAGGTCATTACCCAGACAAGCCTGATGGAGGAACGTTATTCCGGCGCGGCTCCGGTGCGTCATCAGTTCTGTGTCTCTACCCAGCATTATTCCTTCGCGGTGGAAGCCTTTGTGGAACTGCTCAAGACTTACGGAGGTAAGACTTACGATTTCCGGCTCCGGGAGACCCAGACCTATGAGATCATTGAGGATGTGGCAAAGCTGAAAAGTGAGATTGGGGTGCTCTATTTAAACCAGTTCAACGAGAACGTTCTGCGAAAAACCTTCAAGGAGCATAATCTGAAATTTGAACGGCTGTTTCTGGCAAAGCCTCATGTGTTTGTCGGATCGGGAAATCCGCTGGCCAAGCTGGAAAAGATCACTCTGCAGGATCTGGAGCCATATCCGAGGCTTTCCTACGAGCAGGGAGATCACAATGCGTTCTATTTTTCCGAGGAGATTTTAAGTACGCTGGAGAGCCGGAAAGACATCCGGGTCTGTGACCGGGCAACATTGTTTAATTTGCTGATCGGCCTGAATGGCTATACCATCTGCAGTGGTGTGATCAATGAAATCCTGAATGGCAGGGACATTGTGTCGGTGCCGCTGGAGGCAGATGATTACATGGAAATCGGGTATATCACGCACAAACAGGTGGTGCCGGGAAAATTTGCCATGCATTACATAGAAGCACTGAAGCGTTTTGCGGTAGACTAACATAAAAGGGGCTGTCGCACTAACGTGCGGCAGCTCATTTTATATATC
>NZ_QUEH01000014.1:0-312 GCF_003477935.1 Clostridium sp. AF32-12BH
TTACCCCACCAACTAGCTAATCAGACGCGGGTCCATCTCATGCCACCGGAGTTTTTCACACTATACCATGCGGTACTGTGCGCTTATGCGGTATTAGCAGTCGTTTCCAACTGTTATCCCCCTGTATGAGGCAGGTTACCCACGCGTTACTCACCCGTCCGCCGCTCAGTCACAAATGAAATCATCCGAAGAATCTTTCATAAGTGCTTCGCTCGACTTGCATGTGTTAAGCACGCCGCCAGCGTTCATCCTGAGCCAGGATCAAACTCTCAAATAAAAAGTTTGTTTCCCGGTTCAAAAATTACTACTAGC